>JBBAUQ010000091.1:0-6170 GCA_040398125.1 Solirubrobacterales bacterium
GCTCACCTCTGGCCCGGGCCAAGGAGGCCCCCGGCCGTGGCTTCCACTGGGGAATGGCCACCTTCCATCCCTCCCTGCCGAGGGGCACACGAGTGACCACGGTGCAGGATGGCACCATGGAGGAAATTCTCCTCGGGCCGGCCCAGGAGAACGACGGCACCTTCAACCTGATGGGAGCTCTGCGGACCTCGATGGCGACCTGTGGCTACGAGGACATCAGGTCCTTCCAACGGGCCGAAGTGATGGTCGCCCCGGCCCTGATGAGCGAAGGTAAGAAGCTGCAGACGGAACAGTCCGTTGGCATGGGGTCCAACGGCCGGGCTGCCGTTTCGGTGGGAGTCGGGGTGGCCGACGACTGATGTCGGTTGCCGAAGTCGAGGAAGTGCTGGTCCTCGATTTTGGTGGACAGTACTCGCAGCTGATCGCTCGTCGCATCAGGGAGTGCGGGGTGTTTGCGGAACTGATGCCGGCCCAGGCCGATGTCGAGTCGATCAGGACCCGCAAGCCGAAGGCCCTCGTGCTGTCAGGCGGGCCGGCCTCGGTCCATGATCCCGGTGCTCCGGAGTTTCCGGCGAGGCTGTTGGAACTGGACCTGCCCGTGCTGGGCATCTGTTACGGGATGCAGGCCATGGCCGAATCCCTCGGAGGCGAGGTGAACCTTGCCGAGACCGGGGAGTTCGGTCGCACCGACTTGAGCGTGATCGGCGACGGCGGAATCCTGCTCGGCGGACTCCCACGAGAGCAGGCATGTTGGATGAGCCATCGCGACGCCGTATACCGGGCGCCCGACGGTTTTACCCCGATCGCTTCGACCCCCGGCTCGCCCGTAGCCGCCTTCGAGGCCACCGAGCGTGGGCTGTACGGGATCCAGTTCCATCCGGAGGTCGTCCACACACCGTTCGGGACGGAGGTCCTCAACCGGTTCCTGCGGGAGGTCGCGGGCTGTACCGAGGAATGGAGTGCGGCCTCGGTCGTGCAGGAGCAGGTCGCCGCCATCAGGGAGCAGGTCGGTGATTCGAAGGTCATCTGCGGACTCTCGGGCGGGGTCGATTCATCGGTGGCGGCCAAACTCGTCTATGAGGCGGTAGGCGACAAGTTGACCTGTGTATTCGTCGACCACGGCCTCATGCGGGCCAATGAGGCAGAGCAGGTAGTCGATGCATTCAGTGAATCCGGCATCCCCCTGATCCACGTCGATGCAGAGGAACGCTTTCTCGGCCGGCTGGCCGGAGAGGTAGAGCCCGAGGTCAAACGAAAGATCATCGGGGAGGAGTTCATCCGGGTCTTCGAGGAGGAAGCCAACAAGCTCGAGGACGTCGACTATCTGGTGCAGGGCACCCTCTACTCGGATGTCATCGAGTCCGGGGGGAGTGACCACGCCGAGACCATCAAGTCCCACCACAACGTCGGTGGCCTGCCGGAGGACCTCGATTTCGAGCTCGTCGAGCCGCTCCGGATGCTCTTCAAGGATGAGGTCAGGGCCGTTGGGACCGAGCTCGGCCTCCCGGACCACATGGTCTGGCGCCAACCCTTCCCTGGTCCGGGACTCGGCATCCGGATCGTCGGCGGTGAGGTCAATCGCGAACGACTGGACATCCTGCGGGCAGCCGACGCAATCCTCCAGGAAGAGATCCGGGCGGGCGAGCTCTACCGCGAACTGTGGCAATCGTTCTGCGTACTTCCGGTCGTTCGCTCGGTCGGGGTTCAGGGTGACGGTCGAACCTACGCCTACCCGATCGTGATCCGGGCAGTCACCTCTGAGGATGCGATGACCGCCGACTGGGCGAGGTTGCCCTACGAGCTGCTCGAGAAGGTCTCCAACCGGATCATCAATGAGGTCGGAGGGGTGAATCGAGTTGCGCTCGACATCTCGTCCAAGCCACCGGCGACCATCGAGTGGGAGTGAGTCCGACCCTGCGGCTGCCGTTCAGCGGCACCGCTCGCAGGTGCCGCGGAGCGTCACCTCGTGGGCTTCGACTTCAAACCCATCGCTGGTGTTGACCGCATGGATTGCCCGCTCCAGGCCACTGTCCTCGAAGGGGACCACCTTTCCGCAGGTGGTACAGACGAGGTGGTGGTGATGGTTTCCGGTCGGATCCACCCGCTCATAGGCGGCTGATTCGCCGCCCAGGTCGACTCGTTGGACCAGGCCCAGCTCCTCCAGCTGTTCCAGGGTCCTGTAAACCGACGCACGACCGACGCGATCCAGCTCTCGATCTATGTCCGGGGCGGTCGTGGCGCACTCCCGGGAGGCGAGATAGTCGATCACCTTCCGTCTCGAGCCACCCCTGCGGTAGCCGGCACGGTCGAGTCTCTCCAGGGCGTACTCGGTCCAGGTTCCGGGTCTGCCTGTGGCCGTGGTTTCCACCGGTCGATCTTAACCGTGCTCCGGAACGGCCAAGTCGCTCCCGGTGCGGTGGCGGTTGGCGAGGGCGTTCGTCAGACCGGCCAGCAGGAAGAAGGTCACTATGAGGACGACGACCGACGCACCGGCCGCCGTCTTGAGGTAGTACGAGGCGTAGATTCCGCCCACTCCGGCGAGGACTGCCACACCGGTCGAGATCAGGAGCATCGGTCCCAGCCGTCGGGTGAGGAGACGGGCCGTAGCGGCCGGACCTACCAGCAGGGCCGCCACGAGAAGTGTGCCCAGAGCCTGCACCGAGATGAGGACCGTTACCGCGACGATCATCAGCAGGACTACCTCTACGAGTCGCACCGGCATTCGGGCGAAACCGGCGGCGTCGCCGTCGAAATCGACTGCCAGGAGCCTGGGATGGAGCAGCCAGAGCAGGGCCAGGACGAAGACCGCCACGATCGCCGAGATGAGGATTCCACCGGTCGTCGTGCCCAGGAGATTGCCGAAGAGCAGTTCACCGATACCGGGCGGTGAGGCCGGGGAAAGTGCCATCAGGATTCCGGCCCCGAAGAGGGTCGTGACCACGACCGCGATCGCGGTGTCCGGTTCGGCCATCGGTATTCGGGCCGCCACTGCCACCAGGATGCCGGCCACCAGGATGCCGACGAGACCCCCGACGAGCAGGGGCAGGCCGACCAGGGCCGCCAACACCAGTCCCGGCAACATCCCGTGGGCCAGCGACTCGGCTCCGTAGGAAAGCCGGTAGAGCACTACCCATGAACTGAGGATCCCGCCGAGGGCGCCGAGGATCAAGATCTCGACCAGCGCCCGCCAGGTCGTTCCGAAGGAGAGGGGTTCGATGAGCAGCTCGACCATTCGCGTTCAACCGCCGTGGTTGTGGTCGTGGTGATGAGGGGGCAACACTCCCTCGCCGGGATGCCCGGGAATCTCGACGATCTGGCCGCCATAGGTCTGCTCCAGGACGGAGCGATCGAGGACCTCGCCGGGCCTGCCCCAGGCAATCTGTCGCCCGTTCAGGCAGAGGACCCGATCCCAAGCCATCGTCTGATCCACGTCATGGGTTGCGATCATGATCGACCGTCCCTCGTCAGCCAGATCGAGAATCAGTTGGTCGAGTCGCTCTGCGCTCGGCGCATCGAGTCCGGAATAGGGCTCGTCCAGTAGCAGGAGGTCGGCGCGGGCGGCAAGCGCGCGGGCGATCAGGACCCGCTGGCGTTGGCCGCCCGAAAGTTCACCGTAGGGCTCATCGGCGAGCTCCTTCATGCCGACGGCGTCGAGGGCTTCGAGCGAGACCCGCTTCTCGGCCCTGCCGGGCCTACGCCACCAGGGAAGTCCGGCCAGCGAACCCATCTTGGCAACGTCGAGGCAGCTGACCGGGTAGTCCAGCCGGGACCGATCCGTCTGCGGAACCGTGCTGCAGGGGACCGGGACTTCGAGGGATCCGGTGAGCGCCGGGATCTTTCCCAGCAGGGCCCGGAAAAGCGTGGTCTTGCCGCCTCCATTGGGGCCTAGCACCCCGACCGTCGTACCCGGGTCGATCTCGAAGTCGACCCCGGTCAGGACCGGCGACCCGGCGTAGCCGACCGCGAGGCCATTCGCCGTTACCGGCCAGTCACCCGAACTCACAGGTCACCTTTCCGCCGCTGAGGCCGCGGGCGATCTGGTCGACGTTCGCCTGCATCATCCCGACGTAGGTCCCGGCTTCCGACTCAACCGGGCCCAGCGTGTCCCCGTAGAGGACGTATTCGGCCGAAGCTCCGGTATCCCGGGCGATTGCCTCGGCCGTTGTGCTCGGCACCGAGCTCTCGGGGAAGATCGCCCTGACATTTTCGGACTCGATCGTCCTGTCGAGCTCGGCCAGGTCGCCGGCGGACGGCTCGGCCTGGGTCGTCAGGGCCGGGATTACCGTTCCGATGATTTCGAGCCCGTAGCGATTGGCAAGGTAGCTGAAGGCTCCGTGGTCGGTGACCAGTTTCCGGTCGCCCGCCGGAATGCGTTTCAGGCAGGCCGAGATTGCTCGATCGAGGGACTCGATCTCGGCTCGGAAGCCGACTGCGTTTCGCTCAAATGCCTTCCGCTGGCCCGGTTCTAGTTGGCCGAGGACCCCTGCCACCTTGGTGACCGCTGCCTCGACATTGGTCGGGTCGTGCCACCAGTGGGAATCCGTCTCCCGCGCTCCGTGGCCGTGCTGTTCGCCTCCCTCACCGGTATGGGTCTGTTCGCCTTCCTCGAGCTTCACCGGGATGGTCGCGCCCAGGTCCACCAGGCGGGCATCGCTGCCACTGTCCTCGACCAACTCCTCGACCCATTCATCGAGGTGGCCACCGTTGATGAAGATGACATCGGCATCGGGGAAGGCTTCGATGTCAGAGGGGCGGGGCTCATATTCGTGAGGATCGGTGTTTGGCTGGAGGAGCTGGGTCAACTCGACCTGATCCCTGCCGACCTGACGCACGAGGTCGGCGATCTGGGTGGTGGTGGCGATGGCCGAGATCTCCCTCGGCTCGCCTTCGTCCTGGCCAGCGGTCGAACCGCAGCCGACGATGAAGGTGCCACCGGCGACGAGCACCCCGGCTACCGCAATACCCCTGCGAGCGTTCCGGTTGGAACGGACCACCTTGCCGATGGCCACCAGGCCGAAGACCACGCCACTGATGACCGCGATGGTTGCACCGGGCGGGACATTCGTCTCGACGGCGAGCCAGATCCCGACGCTACCCTCGAGCACGACCAGGACCAGGGTGCAGGCCTGGAGAGTTCTGATCCGCCTGGTGACCAACCTGGCTGTCGCCGCCGGAATCACCAGAAGGGCGATCACCAGGAGTGCCCCTATCGCGTTCAGGGTCGCGATCACTGCGACCGCGACGGCTACCAAAAGGGCAGCGTCGAACCACCGCGAGCCAGAGCCGAACTCGGTCGCCCCCTGTTCGTCGAATCCCCTGGCGAGCCAGTGGCGGCCCAGGAGGGTCGATGCCAGGACCGCAAGGATGGCCGTTGCCGCAGCAAAGACGAGGTCGCCCGTGCCGATCGAAAGCAGTGAGCCGAACAGGAGCGAATCGACGTTGGCTCCCGAGGCGAAGACGTCGCTGGCGAGGATTACTCCGGCCGCCAGGCAGCCGACCAGGACCAGTGCCGTCACGGCATCCGTGGTCGCGTTCCTCAGCCTGCCAAGGGCCGAAGAGAGGACGGTGAAGATTCCGGCCGCACCGAAGGCAAGTGGCTGCGGGGCGAGGCTTAGTCCGTCGGCCAGAACCAGGCCCGGGAAGGTCGAGACACCGATCGCGTGGGCATGGAATGAGAGCGCGCGAAGCACGATCCACGGTCCGAGCAGACCTGCAACTACGGCCAGCAGCAACAGCTCGAGCGTTGCCCGCTGGACGTAGGGCAGGGCAAACGCCTCAAGCATCTCGGGAGGAGGCCCCCGGCCCGGCCACGGTAATCGGGTCCGCCCGAAAGTAATTGAGACGAGATCTCATCTAATCGAGACTACCAGAATGAGACCCATTCTTAAAAACCCTGGTGGCCTACTTCTGCAGCCGATCTGGCTCAGTCAAGACCGTAAATGGCCTCCGGGGGCTCTGGAAGACTGGCCGGGATGACTCGGCCCAGGGGATTTCGCGCCTTCGTGGCGCTGGTTGTCGGCATAGCGGTGGTGGCGATCGTCGGGCTGGTCGTGCTCTGGCCGGACGGCTCGTCCAACGTGGAGCTCGGGGCCGGTCCGAGTGGAGAGAGTGAAAAGGGAAAGGTCGAGTCCGTCCAGTCTTTGAAGTGTCCGCCCCCGGCAGTGGGCACC
>JBBAUQ010000092.1:0-6088 GCA_040398125.1 Solirubrobacterales bacterium
CGACGTCTTCCAGGCTCAGGGTGAAGCCCGGTTTGCCGATCGAGCGGACCTCGACCTTGGCCGGCTCGATGCCGCCGGCGATCGAGCCGTCGTTCTGCTCGGCTGCCCAGAGCACCGGGACGGTGCGCGTTTCACCGGACCCGCAGGCGGTTAGGCCTGCCAAGGCCCCGAGCAGGACGACCGACAGGAAAAGGCTCGTAGACAGTCGGGGCCGGTCAGGTCGTACCGGTCGCTCACCGCTCGAGCCGCCGGTACCGGGACCCCTTCCCAGGGTCACCCGGTCCATGCGCCCGGCCAGACGACTACATCTTGGCGGGATCTGATCACTACCTCGGAATTACCTGGTTGTAGAAGACCTCGAATGTGAACCGAATGAAATCGGCGCTGTCCTTTAGACGCGTCACCTTCACCGCGATCGCGCAGAGCCGGGGATTTCCGTTTTCGAAGACATATGATCGACCGACACTGAAGGTCGTGTAAGTGGTGCCGCTGTTTATGTCCGCGAGACAACGTGATCGAGTATTGAACTCGATCCTCGGCCACCCGGCGGCCGGATTGATGAAGGCGAACTCGGCCTTGTTGAGTGGCCAGGTCAACTCGGTCTTGTAGGTCCGCCTGTTGCGAGTACCCTCCGGGCCGGCCTCGAACAGAATCGCTCCCGAACTTCCATGCGACTGCCAGAGTCCGTACTGGTTGTAGGGGATGTCGAGGGGACGCTCCGTTCCACCCTTGCCGCGGAAATACTTCAAATCGCCGTACTGGTCTTCCCACACGTCGGTACCCGAGGCGGCGATGCTCAGGGATATCGTCTCACCGCTTCCGTCTATTTTGCGCGGGATGCGGAACCGGTTGATGAATTTGACTTCGATTCCTCTGTAGTTCTCGTTCTCGCGAGTGACTCCAAACCAGTTTTCCCATGCCTGTGTCGGCTCGCTGGATGCCTGGCGGTCGGGCTCATCGTCGCCGTTGCTGCCGCAGGCAGCAAGGGCCAGGGAGGAAACGGCGAGAAGCGAGATGAAGGCCATCGAGACGAGACGGGACGAGCGCTTGCGCATCTGGGGAGACGACCTTTCGATAGGTAAGGGGTGCTGGATCAAGCAAGACTAGCAGCGGGTTTTCCGGGCAATTCTCCTTCGGTTGACGGGCCGACGGTGATCAGGAGGGCCTGGGTCGAG
Organism: Solirubrobacterales bacterium; assembly: GCA_040398125.1. Taxonomy (GTDB): domain Bacteria; phylum Actinomycetota; class Thermoleophilia; order Solirubrobacterales; family 70-9; genus 67-14. The sequence continues at coordinate 1,176 of JBBAUQ010000092.1, forward strand.
TGCAAGGGCGGCACCTACCGGATCGACAACGTCTCAATTTCCTTGAAGGCTCGGTGCAAATCCTTCCCGTGGGCTGCCAGCTACTTCCAGGCAGGTGAAAGGCGCCTGATCGGCACCTAGGTTCCCAATGGGGTAAACCAGATGCTGATCAGGAATAGGTCCGGAGTTGCGATCCTCCAACTCAAGGCTTCTGCGAGGAGTGGCCAGCTGGAAGAGGGCCTATCGAGGACTGTCAGGCAGGGCTTGATCCGCTGCCCGCGCAGCAAGTGCCGCTGAGGGTTCGGCTGGATTCGGCCAGAGATCTGGTCAGCCGGACCAGTGGAATGAAGTAAGGGTCTGGCCGACTATGCTCGGCCCGATGCATCGACTGCACAAGCTCTTCCCGCAATTACGCGAGACCCTGCCGGCCCTTTCCCTGGGGGCGCCACCTTCCCCGCTGAGGCCCCTGGTTGGGGTCGAGGTAGATGGAAAGGAGGTCTGGGTCAAGGATGACGGCGCCTACGGTGATGGCGGCTGGGGCGGAAACAAGGTTCGTAAGCTGGAGTGGTTGATCCCGGAGGCCGAGCGCCTCGGACGGCAGACGGTGGTAACAGTCGGGGGGATTGGGACCAACTGGGGTCTGGCCTGTGCGCTGTATGGAAGGGAGTACGGCCTTCAGACTGTGCTGGCGTTGGTCGATCAGCCCAGGGACGCGCACGTCGAGGAACAGTTAGAGAGGCTTAGGGCCTCCGGGGCCGAGCTGCACTTCACCGGCTCGGCGGCCAGGACGGTGCTGAGAATGCCGTGGCTGCTGGCCCGTCACCGCCGGTCCTGGTTCCTGCCGGCTGGGGGGTCGTCCCCGGTGGGTGCGCTCGGGGCGGTCGAGACTGCCCTGGAGTTGGGCGCCCAGGCAGAGGGCGGTCAGATGGGCCCACCGTCACGGGTAGTGACGGCAGTCGGCTCGGGTGGAACTGCCGCCGGGCTGGTCCTCGGTCTCCAGCTGGCCGGGATGGACACCGAGGTGGTCGCCGTAGTGGTCAATGACAAGCTCAAGCTGGATTCACGGGCGCTGCTCCGGCTGGCTCGGAAATCGGCCAGGCTGCTCAGGGAACGAGGGGCCGAGTTGCCAGAGCTGGACCTCGATGGCGGGAATCTCGAGGTAGTCGAGGACCAGCTCGGTGAGGGGTACGGCCACCGGACAGAGGCCGCCGCCAAGGCCACCCGGGCGGTTTCCCAGGATGGCCTGGAGCTCGACCCCGTTTACACGGCCAAGGCGATGGCCGGGTTGCTGGCACTAAGGGGTGGGGGCCCGGCGAAGGGCCCGGTCGTCTTCCTCAACACCAACGGGCCGAGGGTCTGACCCGTTGGGGAATTGGTCGACTCGGTCGGGTAACTGGGACTACCAGCCCTCGGTACCGGGATCGCCCTTGATCGGGCCGGTGATCTCATCGGTCACCCAGCCACCGTAGAAGCCACCGGGCTGGGGCCGGACCGGCTCTCCGTCCAGGCGGCACTCGACCAGGGCCGGGTAGAAGGAGACCCAGCTGGCGATCTGCTCGAACCCGGCCAGGGGATCGGGGTAGGCCCAGGCTGCCCGGGGGATGATCCGGCCGGCACCGTTGACATCGAAGTAGGCCGCCTGGCCCTTCCATTCGCAAAACGACCCGCCGCCACCGGCAGGGGTGAGGGATCCGGAGACGATGTCATCGGGGGGGAGGTAGATGACCGGGGCGCCGGCCGTCTCACACACCCTGACGGCGCGATCGCTGGAGGCGATCACCTCGCCGTCGACCGATACCTCGACGGTTCGCTCCTCCGGCAACAGCACCGGCGGGCGCGGATAGTCCCAGACCGACTCGTAGGGCTGTCCGTTCGGGGCGTCACCCTCTTTTCTTTCCGGTTCCGGCGGGGGTTTGCGGGAGAAGAGGTCCATCGAACTCCGAGGATAGCCGTCTCGCCGGGCCGCCCGAGGCAGCGGACGCGGTCCCGGTCAGGTGACCGCGCCGACCAGGCCGAGCACCAGCATGAAGATGATCACACCGGAGGCCACGGCCCCGGTCACCAGCCTCGGCTCCTCCCGGTAGGTGTCTGGCAGCAGCTCATCGAAGGCGACGTAGACCATTGCCCCGGCGGCAAAAGCGAGGGACGGGGCGATCAACGCGTCAACCTGGCTGGCCACCAGGTAGGTCAGGACGATTGCCGGGATCTCGACCAGGCCGGTCGCCGCGGCGAGCCGGAACAGCTGGCCGCGCCGTTTCTCCCCCAGGGCCGGGGCGACCACGGCAAATCCTTCGGGGATGTTGTGGATGCCGATTGCCAGGGCAAGGGCCACGCCCAAGGCCGGTTCACCGGAGGCGAAACCTGCGCCCACGGCCATCCCCTCGGGGATGTTGTGAAGGGTCAAGGCACTGGCCAGGAGGTAGGTCTTGCGGGGCAGCTGCCAACGGCGGTGCTGGGGGACTTCCACCGTTGGTTCCTCGGGGTGCTGGTACTGCCAGCCGCTCAGGTCGGGTTGGCGTCCGTGGAAATGGGGCAGCCAACGGTCGAGCGCGGCGATCGCGAGCATGCCGAGCACCAGGAATACGGCCGCCAGGGCCGGGTCTATGTCATCGAAGGCGGCCGGCAGGAGGCTGAGGAAGGAAGCGGCGAGCATCACCCCGGCGGCAAAGCCGGTCGAGAAGTTGAGTAGGCGGCTGGAGGCCTGGCGTATGGCGAAAACGCCGGCAGCACCTACGGCCGTTCCGCCGGCGGCAACCAGACTCCAAAGCAGGGCTTCCTTCATCTAAGGACAGTTCCTTTCCGGGTGCCGACTGGCGCCTGAGTGCAGCTGCCGGGAAATCGGGGCGCCAAGTCGAATGGCGCAGTCTATCCCGGGAAGGGCCTGCGGCAGGGTCTGAGGTTTGGGGCAGGAACCACGAACCGTCTGCCCCGAATCTCGGCGCGCCTGGCCGCAAGGGGAATAGGATCGGCCGATGCTTTCCCCCGATGGAGGGAATCACGGACAGGAAGAACCCGGTGACCGGAGCGATCGGGACTTCGACTGGGTGGTGATCGGATCTGGCTTTGGCGGCAGTGTCAGCGCCCTCCGCCTTGCCGAGAAGGGCTACTCCGTCCTGGTGATCGAGCAGGGCCGACGGTGGCAGGACCGCGATTTCGCCCGGAGCGCCTGGCAGGTCTGGAAGGCACAGTGGGCTCCGCGGTTCGGCATGCGGGGAATCATGCGGATCTCCCAGTTCGGCCACGTCAACGTCTTGAGCGGGGTCGGGGTCGGAGGTGGATCGCTCACCTGGGCCAACACCTCCTATAGGCCGGAGTCAGATGACTTCTATCGCCACCCGCAGTGGGCCGATCTGGCCGACTGGCGGGAGGAACTCGCGCCCCACTACGAGACCGCGCGCCAAATGCTGGGCGTGGTCGAGCCGGAGTTCGACGGGCCGAGCGAAAGGCTGATGCGCGAGCTGGCCGACGACCTCGGGGTCCCGGGCACCTACCGGACGACCCCGGTGGCCGTCTTCACCGGCCAGCCAGGGGTCGAGGTCGAGGATCCGTACTTCGGTGGTGAGGGGCCCCGCCGGACCGGCTGCATCAAGTGCGGCCAGTGCGTTCTCGGCTGCCGCTACGGGGCGAAGAACACCCTGGTCAAGAACTACCTCTGGCTGGCCGAGCGGAGAGGCGTCCAGGTCGCGGCTGAACGCCAGGTGGTTGACCTGAGGCCGCTGGACGAGGAGGGGGCTGCCGGCTGGGAGGTCGACCTGGTCCCCACACCGCCGTCCCGTGACCGGGAGGTCCGAACCGTCACTGCGGGCGGAGTCATCCTGGCGGGCGGGACGATCGGAACGAACGAGCTTTTGCTGCGCTGCCGTGAGCGAGGCGGCCTGGGCCGACTCTCGTCGCGGCTCGGTCGGCTGGTCAGGACCAACAGCGAAGCGATAACTGCGGCCACATCTGATCGCCCCGATGCCGACTACACCTCTGATGTGACGATCACGGCCAGCATCTTTCCCGATGACCAGACCCACATCACCAACAACACCTACGGCAACGCCGGGGATGCCAACTCGGCCCTGTTCACCCTGCTGACCGGGGACGGGTCCCGGCTGACCCGACCGCTCCGCCTTCTGGGGAACCTGCTCCGACACCCGGTGAGGGCGTTGAAGAGCCTCAATCCGTTCGGCTGGTCCCGCCGGACGGTGATCTTCACCACCATGCAGACCGTCGAGCACTCGGTCTCCCTGGTCTTGAGGGAGAAGAAACCATTTGGTTCCGGGACCGTGCTGGACACCGCTGCGCCAGAGGGCGACACGGCATCTTCCTTCCTTCCGGTGGCCAACCGGGTGGCGGCCCTGGCGGCTCGGAGGATGGGTGGCTATGCCCAGAGCACCCTCCCGGATGTGCTGCGGGCAGTGCCATCAACGGCCCACTTCCTAGGGGGCTGTGTGATCGGTGGAACGCCCGAGACCGGGGTGGTGGACCGGGACCAGCGCGTGTTCGGTTACGAGAACCTGTTGATCATCGATGGCTCGGTCGTCCCGGCCAATCCGGGGGTAAACCCCAGCCTGACGATCACCGCACTCGCCGAACGGGCGATGAGCCGTATCCCGGAGGCCCCGAGTCCGTCCGATCTCACCGGCGCACTGGAACGGGCCGACTGGGCCGACTAACTGATCGTCGAGGACAGGCGGCGGCGGTGGGATCGGGCCAGGGCACTTTGGGGCCCGAGCTCGGTGAAGTAGCCGACCATCACCTGACGGAGTAGATCGAGCCGATCGGTGTCGGCATCGGCGACCTCTTCCTGGAGGAGATCGAGGGCCTGTTCAGGGTCACCGGCATCCCAGGCCTCGAAGGCGTTGGTCGGGGGGCCATCACCGGCAGCCAGTCGGGCCCGGGCATCGAGGCCGGCTATCACCAGATCGGAGTCGGCCAGGGGACCGGTC
>JBBAUQ010000093.1:0-6025 GCA_040398125.1 Solirubrobacterales bacterium
GGATGAAGCCGGACCGCTACAGCTGGAAGGTCATGACCACGGTCGGGTGCGAGCTTCCCGGTGGTGAGACCTGTGTCTCCAGCTTCCCCCTCGACCGGCGGGCGTCCTACCGGCTCCGGGACGTCGAGGCCGTCTCCTGCACCAACCGCAACAACCGCCCGGTTCGACGCGGACCGGACAGACGCCGCGTGGCTGCCCTCACCTTCGATGATGGCCCGAGTACCTACACCCGGCAGATCCTCAGGATCCTCGACCGTCGGAAGGCCAAGGGCACCTTCTTCGTGATCGGCAACCAGGTCCCCGGCAACGCCGCGACTGCCCGTGCGATCCTCGCCCGGGGTCACGAGCTGGCCAACCACAGCAGCACCCATGCCCTGCTTCCAAGTGGCGCCGATGTCCGGCGGGCCTCACGGACGATCAAGCGGGTCACCGGGTTCAGGCCCTGCACTTTCCGGCCGCCCTACGGGGCGCTCGATAGCCGGCTGGCCCGTGATGCCCGGCGGGCCAACCTGAAGCCGATCCTCTGGGATGTAGACACGAATGACTGGCGTACTCCGGGGAGCGGCAGTATCTACCGGTCTGTCGCGAGGGGGACCGGCCGCGGCTCGATCGTCCTGATGCATGACGGCGGGGGATACCGGAGTCAGACCGTCTCGGCCCTGGAGCCGGCCATTCGCCAGCTGCGTAAGCGCGGCTTCCGGTTGGTCACGGTCACCAAGCTGCTCGGCGGCAAGTTCAAGTACCGGGCCCGCTGACCGCCAGGGGCCGGTACCGCTAGTCAGCCGGTTCCGTCAGGGAGCGACGAGGTTGTCGTAGTCGCCGTCCCAGCCGTCACCCAGACAGGGGTTCGGGCCGCACAGATCCGGGATGGCACCGTTCGGCTGGAGGAAGGACGAGACCATCTCGACCGGCCCGGTCGCCCCCCGGGGTGCCCCGTGCGGGTCCTCCCATCGTGGATCGACCTGGTTCGGGGCGATGTTCTCGTACGGCGAGACCCCGGTCCCGATCAGTGGCCTGGTGCCGATACCCGAGTCATTCGGCCGGAGCGGCCCGCCATCCCAGTAGATGATGTTGTCCCCGGCGAACGGGTACTCGTCCGGCTCGATCCTCGGGATGTCCCAGAGGTCGTCGTAGTCGGGCCAGCGCCGTTCGTCGATCGCACCGACGTTCGTCTTGGCCCCGATGGTCCGAGCCTGGACGTCCGAGGCGAAGTTGGAGACCTGGTGGTCGCCGAGGGCTATCTGCATGGTCACGTTGTGGGCCGGTGTGTTCGGGGGTGGATTATCGGTCATCACGTGGGAATACCCGTTCGGTTCCCCACGGTCCCACAGCATCTGGATCAGGCCGAATAGCAGCGGCCGGACCAGCTCCTGGTCGTAGCCGTTGTTCATGATCATCTCGTAGGCAGGCCAGTTCGACGACCGGACCAGCAGGGTCGAGTAGTTCATCGCCCCGACTATCAGGGCCGACTGGATGAAGTCGGGGGAGAGCGCAGTGAGCGGGCCTCCCATGATTCCGCCCTGGCTGGCCCCGACGTAGTAGACGTGGTCCGTCCTGATCACTGACTCGCCGGCGCTGGTGCCATCCCCGTCCTGGAAGGCCGGGTGGGCACCGAAGCCTTCCGGGTGGAACATCAACCTGGCCAGGAAGAGCTCATTGAGCAGCCCCTGCTGGAGCCGGTCGGGGACGATCTTGAAATTCGAGAGGTTGCCGAGGGCCCCTGCGATCCCGGGCAGGTCCTCACTTGCCATGCCGATTTCATCGGTGGCGCAGGAGACCATTCCGTGGCCCTGGGTCAACGGGCCGTTCACCCCGCCAGTCACCTGGCTCGCCGTACCAAGCAGTCCGTGGCCGTAGACGTAGGGCCTGAGTTTGGCGGCACCGGGCGCTAGGCCTGCCGGCGGTATGACGCAGTCGAACTTGGCCTGGTAGTTGCCAAACCTCTTGGGGAGGTCTTTCCCGTCCAGCTCCATCGTTCCTCCGGGACCACAGTCGGACCCCTGGCCCCCGGTCAGGAAACAGGGGACGGTGTAGGTGCCACGGATCCGTCGGGCGATGTTCGAGTTCGGGTTGGGGGTGATGTTGGTGACATTGAAGGCCGGGGCATCGCCCTGGACCTCCTGATCGGCCATCGTGGTGTCGCCGAGTTGCTCGAAGGCTTCGTCACGCATGTGGAGCGCCCGCCGGTAGTTGTTCTCATTGCTGGCGACGGTGAAATCCCAGGCCAGGTAGAGGTTGGATCGCTTTATCCCGGCCTTCTTCAGGCTCTTGAAGATCCCCTCGAACTTCGAGCGGCGGTCATTGATCGCCTTCTGCTTGGAGGGGATCTCGTCGCGGTAGTAGCGGAAGGCATTCGGTGCCTCGAGCGGCTCCCCGTCAGCATCGACCAGGTTCCTCAGAGCGACGATGTAGCGGCCCTTGGAATCGAAGTTGACTGCCGGGCTGATCATCAGGACCCGGTTCTCGTCGGCTGCGGCCTTGGCATCGACCTGGACCCAGATCGGCCACCGCTTTGAGGTCTTGGTATCGATCACCACGGCTCGCTGTGACGGCTCGGCGTACCGGCCCAGGTGGTCGAGGCCGACGAAGTCATTTTCCTCGACGGCCTCGGCCGAATCCAGGCCCGGCACCTTCAGGAGGATGCTCTGCCCCTGGCTGAATCCGTCCGAGTAGTTGTAGTCGGCAGACTCGATCCCCTGCTGGGGTTCCGAGGCGTTCTTCGGCATCGCCTCGTTGGTGAAGTCGATCCTCTTGCCGGTCGGGCTTCCGGGATCCTTGCGGGTGTAGAAGTCATTGGGGAAGGGCAGCATGCAGTAGCCCTGTCCGGGCTGGGCGATGAAGTCACAGTGGTCGGCCTGCGAGAGGTCGACCGGGTCGAGCCGGCAGTCCGGCCTCTGGCGAACCATCTGGGCGCTCTCGCTTCCCTGCCTCTTGCCGACCTTTGCCGTCACCTGAATTGTTCGGGCCTCACAGGAGGCTGCAGCGATCCGCTGGCTCGGCAGGAGCCGGACCTTGATGTTCCTCGCCTTGCCGGCCCTCAAGTTCACCTGCTCTGTCTTCGCGAGGTTCTGTCGGCCCCCGTCGAAGGTCCGGACCGAGAAGGAGACCTTCGCCTTGCCGGCCTCGGTCGAGCGGAGTGCGACCCCGAGGCCCGGGCCGGTCAGCGAATTCTGCCGGGCATCAGTGATCCGGACATCGACCTTGGCGGAGGCCGGGGAGGCCAGGCCACCCAGCGCGGCCAAGGCCACTACGGTCGCTGCGAACAGCCCCAAGGGGCGAAGATTCCCGAAATGCAAAGGTCCCTCCCGGTTTGGATCAGACTCCCTGGGGCGACTCTAACACCCCGGACCCGACTGAAACAAACCTTGCCCGGATCGGCCTTCAGCCGGGTCAGGGGTGTCTTCACCTAAACAGTGGGGGTCCGCTCCAACGCGGGGACAGTCGTGTTGCAGGCTTCGATGACCAGGAAACGCACCCTCTTCGCCGCATTCGCCGGCTGCTTTGCCCTGCTACTCGCGGTTGCCGGGCCCTCGCTCTTCGGGGTTGGCTCCGGCCAGCCGGCCGAGGCAGCTTCACCGGGCACGAAGACCGAGAGGGGTTCGGCCGGAAAGGTCTCGCCGTTCGCCAAGCCCGGGATGTGGATCTGGTACGTCTCGGCTGCCGAGGGCGGTGATCCTGGCCGGATCATCCGGAAGGCCAAGGCCCACGGGATCGGGACGCTCTACATCAAGTCGGCCGACGGTACCGACACCTGGAGCCAGTTCACCAAGTCCCTGGTCAGGCGTTTCCAGCGGGCCGGCCTCGACGTGTGTGGTTGGCACTACGTCTACGGAAGGGGACCGGCAAGGGAGGCGAGGGCCTCGGCCTACGCCAAGCGTCAGGGCGCTGACTGCTTCGTGATCGATGCCGAGACCGAGTACGAGGGAGACAACCAGTACGCGAAGGCCGACCGTTACATTCGCAAGCTCCGCGACCTGGTCGGCCGGAAGTTCAAGCTCGGGCTCAGCACCTTCCCCTACACCCACTACCACCCGGCCCTTCCCTATTCGGTCTTTCTGGGCCCGGGGGGCGCCACGGCGAATCTGCCGCAGGTCTACTGGAAGACGATCGGTGACACCGCCAGGGAGTCGGTCTCGATCACCTGGATCTACAACTCCCTGTATGGCCGGAAGATCTATCCGCTCGGCCAGACCTATCTCAACCCTTCCCGCAGCTCGGTCCGCAACTTCCGTCGCTACCTGGCGAGCTATGACACGGCACCGAGCTGGTGGTCCTGGCAGCACACCGGGACCAGACAGTGGCGCGCCCTGCGTGGTCGCGCCAAGCCCTTCCGCGGCTACAGCCCCGAGCGGTCCCGGATGGTCCTGAGGTCGGGGAGCAGGGGGGACCAGGTCGTCTGGCTGCAGCAACATCTCAAGGGAGCCGGCTACACACGAGTGCCGGCGTCCGGCATCTTCGGCAAGAGGACCCGGAAGGCCGTCCGTGCCTTCCAGCGGAGCCGGAGCCTCGGGGTCGACGGGGTGGTAGGCACCACCACCTGGAACCGGCTTCTCAAGGTAGATCCGGTCCGGATCAGGTGGGCTGGCCGCAGGTCACTGCGCTCACTCGGTGACCGGGAGCCGGCCTCGGCCGACCTCCCGGCGATTCGCAACGAGCTCGCCGGTGGGAGCCGCCGCGGGCCGGCTCAATCCGGCTGACCGACTATCGGGGTGACCAGCTTCCCGAGGGTCGGCGAGGAGATCTCGATCCGGTCCCCGTCACCCAACCACACCCGGGGCTGACGGCCGCTGCCCACCCCGGAAGGCGTACCGGTCGAGATGATGTCACCCGGTTCGAGGGTCATCCACTCGGAAAGCCTGGCCACGAGTTCCGGCACCGAGAAGATCAGGTCGGCCGATGAGGACGACTGCATCTCCTCCCCGTTCAGCTCCAGGGAGATCTCGATCCCGTCATGGGGACCGGCCTCGTCCGGCGTGACCAGCCAGGGACCGCAGGGAGCGGCACCGTCGAAGATCTTTCCCGGCATCCACTGGGGTGTGAGGAACTGGAGATCCCGGGCCGAGAGATCGTCCAGCAGCATGTAGCCGGCAACGTGGTCGAGGGCCTGGTCTTCATCGACCTCTTGGGCCCGACGACCGATCACGAACGCGATCTCGGCCTCGAAGTCGACTTTCCGGCTTGCCTTTGGGAGGGTGACCGGGGTCCCGGTCCCCACCAGGGAGTTCCTGAACTTGCCGAAAACGGTCGGTGCCTCGGGGATGTCGAGGTTGAACTCCTCGGCATGGGCCCGGTAGTTCAGGCCGATGCAGATGATCTTCTCGGGATCCATTATCGGGGGCAGCAGGTCCACGCCGTCATGGGGGAACACCGGGCCGTTGCCAGCCCGGTCGAGCTGTCCCGTTAGGTCTTCTGCGATCAGCTCCCGGAGGCTCGCCCGGCCCGGCTGACCGAGTGACGCCCAGGCATCGAGGACACCGCCATCGGTCCAGATGCCGGCCCTGGGCCCATCACCGGAGTCGTAGGTGACCAAACGCATATGGCGGGCAGTTTACGCCCCGACTCCCGCGCTGCGATACTGCGATAATCGCCCGGTCGGCCAGTCGGCCGGACCCTCTTCGGGGGTGTAGCTCAGTTGGTTAGAGCGCTGGCCTGTCACGCCAGAGGCCGCGGGTTCGAGTCCCGTCACTCCCGTTCCGTTTTCGACTCGAGTCAGGAGGAGTAAGAGATGCTGGACCTGAGGATCATCGTGGGAAGCGTCAGGCCGGGTCGGGTGGGCCTGTCGGTCAGCAGCTGGTTCGACGGGGTCGCAGAGGCCGACGGCAGGTTCGACGTGACCACCCTTGACTTGGCCGAGATCGACCTCCCGCTCATGGACGAGCCCGAACTCCCGGGTCGCAGGCAGTACGAGAAGGAACACACGAAGAAGTGGAGTGCCCTGGTCGAGCCGGCAGACGCCTATGTGCTGATCGCGCCCGAATACAACGCCGGACCCTCGCCGGCGTTGAAGAACGCTCTCGATTACCTC
>JBBAUQ010000094.1:0-5951 GCA_040398125.1 Solirubrobacterales bacterium
CCTGTTCGCCCTCGCCAACGGGGCGCTGATCAACCTGATCATGGCCTCGCGACTGCTCTACGGGATGGCCGGCGAGCGGATCCTCTCACCGGTGTTCGGCCGGGTCGGCCAGACCAGACATACCCCCTGGTTCTCGATCCTCTTCACGGCAACGGTGGCGGCGCTGCTCTTCCTGAGCGGCCAGGTCGCCGAACTGGCCGAGACCACGGTCCTGCTCCTGTTGCTGGCCTTCGCCGCCGTGAACCTCTCGGTGCTGGTCATCCGGCGTCGGCCTTCGGGGGGAGAGGCCGACCACTTCCGGGCACCGACCGTGATCCCGATCCTGGGCTTCATCGCCTGCCTCGTGCTGATCGCCGACAAGGGGGCAGACACCTTCCTGAGGGCCGGGATCCTGCTTGCCTTCGGGGCGTTGCTGTGGGTGGTCAACCGGGTCTTCGACCAGGAGGAGTGAGGGACCGCTCAGTCGGTGTCGCGCCGCTTGCGCTTGCGGGGCTCACCGGTCGGCGAGGGCGGCAGCTCGGGGGCGGTCGTCGCCTCGGGCGCCTCGACCGGCTCACCGGAGCCGTCGATCGCGTCAGGGTCGGACGGGGGTGTCTGCTGGCCATCCCCCGGTCCCCCTCCCCTGCCGGGACCTTTCTGCCACGGCATCGCTTCACCTGAAGCCCAGGCCGGCGGTCGGCCGCCCGGCACCCAGCCGATCAGGAGCAGGCCGAGGTAGATGAACCAGACCAGCGAGAAGATCGTGAACAGCACGAATACGGCCCCGAGAGCGATCCCGAGCGAGCCCCAGAACCGGCCGAGGAGGCCGGTCCTAAGGCCCCAGAAGGCCACGTAGGCCATCGAGATCGTGAAGGCGATCACCCCGGCCAGGCCGAAGCCGGTCTCCAGGCCGGATACCGAGGCCGAGAGCCTGGTGTCGCGGGCTACCTCATTGCGGCACTCGTCCTCGGCCCGTTCGGTCTCCCGGGCGTCGGCCGGGGCGGAAGCCTTGTCATCCCGCGCCTTCTGGCCCCCTTCCTGGCCCTGGGCCTTGCCCTCCTGGCCGGTGTCTGCCTCGAGCTTGCGCTCGACGCAGGAATCGATCTTGGCCGGCGATTCATCGACGAAGTCCCCGGCGGCCCCGATGACGGCCATCGTGCTCAAGACGGCCCCGATCGCGAGGAAGATCGGGGCGGCGACCACCACGCCGATCAGGCCGCGCCGGATGCGATCAGAGCGGCCGGCCGCAGCCCGGAACATGAAGACGAGGGGTATCCCGAGCAGCAGCCAACCGACCCCCTGACCGATGCTGGCCAGGATCAGGCTCGTGCTGTCAGCGTTTATCTCGATCAGGCGGTCGGCAAGGCCGTCGCCGGTTCGGACCGACGCCGATGACTCACCGAGGGTGATCAGGATGATCGCCACGCCGATGATCGCCGCTGCACCGGCGAACTTCATCCAGCGCCGCTCGCGCTCGAGCAGGGCCTCCTTGGAAACCTGTTTTGACTGGGCCTGGGAGTTCATCGGCGGCGGGGGACCAGCCTAGCGACGATCGTCGCCCGATCGCTCCCCGGAGTCCTGGCCATCCTTCCCCCGGGCTGCCTCCCTGTCTTCCTGACGGTGAACGGGGTAGTACTCGTAGTCGACCGGCTCGGCGATCCGGGAGACCCGCTCGCCGACCGCGAGCAAGAGGTCGAGCAAAGGAGCGGAGAGGGCGATCGCCCGATCCACCATTCCGGGCTCCCTGCCCGACTCCCCGTTATTCCCACCGGGGTCCTGCCTGGAATCACCCTGCTCCATCGCCCAATACGCTACATCGGCCTTGGAGATCGAGCTGCCAAAGGTTCCCCTCGAAGCCGGACTGGGGCCGGACAACCCGCCCTGCCCGGCCTGTGGCGAGCCGCTCTTTCCCTGGGTCGAACTCCCGGGCGGGACGGGGGTGGCCCACCGGTGCGAAGCGTGTGAGCTCGGCCTGGTCGGACCCTTCATCGGGCCGGCCGAAGCCCTTGCCGACCTGGACTTCCTGAGCGACGACTCGGCAGTGGTCACCTTCCCCAACAGACACTCGTTGACGGCTTCCTTCACCGGCGGGGGCTGGAGCGAGCTGCTGGGTGAGCCGAACTGCCGCTTCACCCCCCGGTCCATCCGTGACCTGGCCGCCGGCCGGGACCAGGTACTCGGTCGCCTCCGGTGGCGCCCGGCCAGGGCCATCGTCTCGGCCTGGCAGAGCACGATCAACCTGTTCACCTTCGGCCACAACCTGGCCCTCGGGCTGTTCGGCCGGACGCCGGCCGCACCGGCCAGGAGGCTCTGGCAGAGGGTGCTGGACGGCTTCATCACGGTCGTGCTGGCCATCCCGGCGATCCCGGTCGCGATCCTGCTCGAGGCGGTCGGGGCGATCCTCGGCCGAGGCGGGGCCTACCGCGGCGAGCTGGTCGTCCTCTGACCCGGGCGGCGGTGTCCCCCGACAGCCAGGGAGGTCATTCGGGCAGCGACCCCGGAAGTGAGGCGACGGCCCTTGCCAGGTCCGGCTCCTCGAGGACCAGCCGTCCTGCCCCGAAGCCTCCGTTTCCGAGCCAGGAGATGAAGCGATCGGCCACCTGCTCCAACACCGTCGGGGTCGAGGCCACCGTCACCACCGTGAGATCGGCCTCGATCCGGTCGAAGCGGGATCGGTCCAGCGGCCAGCCCGGGACGGCCGGCACCTCGACCAGGAAGGTGTGCGGTGCCTGTGATCCACGATCGGCCAGGCTGCCGAGACGGTCGGCCCCGGCCCCGAGCGACGGCAGGCCGCCGGAAAGAAAGAGCTCGTAGGCGACGGCCTCGCCCCCGGAGCGGACCGCTCCGGCGATCTCCTCGACGTCTGCCGACACCCCGGCCGTGGCATCGGGGAGCAGCCCGAGCAGGGGCGGCTCTACCAGGGCAGCTGAGCTGACCCGGTCGGGCTCGGCCAGGGCGGCCTCCAGGCCGACCACCGCACCGAAGCCGACCCCGATCAGGTCGAACCGGTCGAGGTCATGTTGGCCGGCCTCGGCCAGGGCGATCGTCGCCTGCTCGAAGATCGAGGTCCGTCGGTAGTCCTCGGGAGGCTCGGAAAGCCCCCACCCGGGTCGGTCGAACGCGAGGGCCATCGATCCCTCCGGCAGGAGGGCCAGGGTCTCGGAGAAGAAACCGGAGTTGGTACCGGTGCCGTGGATCAGCAGGGTCGGCCGGCCACTGCCGGTCAGCTCTGAATGCAGGTCGCTCAGCGGAGGCCCTGGCGGGCTTCCCGGACCAGGGTCACCGCCTCGGGAAACACGATCCGGATCGCGTCGCGAACCTGGACGGCCTGCTCGTCAGAGCTTCCGGTTAGATCGAGGCGGCCGATCGAGGCCACGGTCATCTCAACCGCAAGGCGGATCGCGTTGTCGGCCCAGGCGACCTCCTGCGAGGACTGCATCTGCGCCGCCATCTCCTGCATGCGGGCACGGAGCTCGTCGGGGTCGCCGAACATGTCGAATGGGGAACCTTCCATAAGGGAAATGTAGCCGTTTCGAGCGTTTGGTCGAAATCGGGAATCGGAAAGGGCCCTACTCTCGCCCCGTGACTGACGGCCGAGGAGATCGAGCGCTGGGTGGACCGGGGTCGAGCGGCTCGGCCTCGGTCGAGCAGATCGGGCTGATCCTCCTGCTCGGCCTGGCGATCACGACGCTGGCCCTCATCCTCACGGTCGAGCAGGGACCCTTCAGCGAGCGGGGCCTGGCGAACCGGCTGGCGAACCGGATCGCCTGCGGACCGGCCCTGCCGGGATCGTGCCGGAGCCACCCGGTGAGAGATGCCTACGGTCCGGCCGCGGGGCGGGCGCTCAGGTATTTCGCCCCGGTACCCCAGCCTGCCCGGGATCGGCTCGGCCGGGATCTGCTGCCGGTCGACTTCCGTTACTGCCGAACGCCGGGCTGCGCGATCCCGGACCCGGGCCGGCCGGAATTCGACCTGACCAGGTCCAACCGCCGGACGACCATGTTCACCGAAGTCGCCCGGACGTCGGCGGGTTTCCGGCTGACCTGGTGGCTGTACAGGCCCGGCATGCCGTGGGAGGCCATCCAGAGGGACGTGTCGGCTGTAGACCTGACGGCCGCCGCGGATACGCGGCTGTCCCTCGAGGATTCGCCGAGGCTGATCCCGCTCGAGGCACTCGATGGCCGAAACCACACGCGGTTCGGGCCGGGCGAGCGACCGCCCTGGCAGTGGAGCGTCGCCTCAAACCATGACTCGAGGGCGGAGTGACCCGGAGGTCGGACCCCGGTCCGGGAAGGTGCCGTGCCCATGCGGGCCTGTTACCTTCCCCCCGACTCGTCCAACCTGAACACCAACTTTGGGAGGTAAACACGTGCGTCTCGTACTTCTCGTCCTCATGCCAATCGTCGTGGCCGTGACTGTCGGTTGCGCAAACGACCCCGAGGTGGACTCTCTGAAGGGGACCTGGATCGGCACCGGTAAAGGTTTCGACGGCAGTAGTTACCAGGAGATGACCCAGAAGCTCGTGGTCACAAAGGTCCGGGAGGACAGCGACACCTTCCTCGGCTACAAGCAGACCAAGGAGGAGGGGACGCAGTACGGTCCCAAGACGACCATCCGGGGTGCGATCGGGCCGAGCGGCGTGGTCTCGATCACCGATGACGACGGCTATCAAGTCCTCGAGTTCTCCGGGGACAAGCTCGAAGGTCAGTACCTCGAGGCCGACCCCAAGGCCGGAACGGTCAAGAACTACACCCTCGAGAGTCAGTAGCTGATCGATCGGGGAACCCCGATCTTCGGGGTTCCCCTGATCGGCTCACCAAACGGCCGAACAGTCCTCCATCACTCCCCTGCCCTGACGTAGTTCAGTTCCGGCAAGGCTGCCCGAGAAGGTCCCGAAGCGGTGCAGGTAACTGGTCTTGACCAGGCCGAAGTCATCCTCCCTGAAGCGCTCGGCCTTACCGCCGAACTCGAACTCGAGTTCCGAGCCATCCTCGAAGGTGATCCGATCGAGGTCATGGAAGACGACCGGGCCGACCTCGACCGGCTCGCCGTCGACCCAGACCGTTCGCTCGCTCGACTCGGGCGGACCGTTGATCCCGACCACCAGGTTCCAGGCGACCGGCAGGTCACCATCGGTCAGGCCGACCCCGGTCGACCAGTTCCACTTGGTGTGCCGGGCGTGGTAGCCGGCCGACTGGTCATCGACCCCGAGGCCGTCTAGCTCCCAGGTCCGGCCATCGGCCTCGATCACTCCAGAGATCGGGAAGCCGGCCCGCTTCCGGGTCCAGGTCCAGGCCCTGCCGCTCGGGCAGACGACCTCGATCGGCTCGCCCCCGCCATCACCGAGCAGGAGGCTGGCCCTGACCCGTTCCGACCGAAGCTCGGCGTAGGGGCCGTCGAACATCACCTCGGGCCGGCCGGGCCACATCCTGGTGTGCTCGAGGCTCTCGTCACGCACCCTGTCCCAGAGGGAGAAGAAGGACTGGGTCAGTGGTCCGACCGAGACCCGGGCGAGGCAGAGCATCACGTCATCACCGAAATACCCCACGTAGCGCCAGCTCTTCCTGAGGGAGCCCCGCTTGAAGAGCGGCATGGGCCGGGGCGGGATCGCCAACTCCGGGCGGCCGGGGCCGGGGCCGCGCCAGGGGAGCGATTCGGTATCGCCGACCCGGGCCGGGCGGGTTGCCGGAGCAGGTGACATGCCCGGCTACACTACACCGCCGTGTCTGAGACCAAGACAGAGCTGGAAGCCGAAATCCCGATCACTCCCGATCCGGCCGACGAGCGGATGTGTGCCCGCGCCAGGGAGAGATTCACCGGTGATCGCAAGCGTCGCCGCCACCGCCGGACCGGCCACGCAACCATGCCTAACCTGATCATCATCGGTGGGCTGAAGTGCGGGACGACCTCGATCCACCACTACCTGGGCCTCCACCCCGAGATCAACATGTCGAAGCCCAAGGAGCTCAACT
>JBBAUQ010000095.1:0-5776 GCA_040398125.1 Solirubrobacterales bacterium
GCTCACGCTCTGCCCGGTAACCCGCGGCATCGACCAGGACCCGCTTGCGGTCCCGCACCCCCTGGAAAGCCGCCTGGTAGGCGATCAGCTGGAGGGCGTCGATCGTCTGGCCGCGCCTGCCGATCAGCAGACCGTAATCCTCATCACCCTCGACCGTGGCGAGGATGACCTCCTCGTCCTCCTCGACCGTGACCTCGCCGTCCAGTTCGAGCTGGTCGAGAACGACCTCGACGACGGCCCGGACCCGTTCGGCCGGCTCTGTTGGCCAGTCGCCCATTTCCATGGCCAACAGTCTAGGGGTCCAGCTAGGGGTGCGTCAGCGACGGCGCTTTTTCTTCTTTGGCGGCGGGGGTGGCGGTTTCGCCGCCGCTACTGCCTCGGGAGTTGCCATCTCGGGCGGCGGAATGACGCGATTGACGACGGCCTGCTGGCCGATGGTCCAGACGTTGGTGGTGATCCAGTAGAGGATCAGGCCGGCCGGGAAGGAGATGATGAACGGGATGAACACGAAGGGCAGGACGAGCATCAGGATCTTCTGGTTGCGGTCCGACGTCGTTGCCATTACCAGTCCCGAGAAGAGCTGGGTCACCACGTAAATGGCTATGAGGGCGACCAGGACGATGCCGGTCGCCTCCCCGGTCAGGTCCGGGATGAAGAGGAAGGACTCGCCGAACGGGTAGAGAGCCTCGATCGTTGGGTTGGATGTGATCTGGGCCATCGTCAGATCGCCGCAGGCGATCTCGGTCTGGCCGCAGATGTCTTCCCGCAAAGGCCCTCGCAGGGCATAGAAAAGGGTGATGAAGACCGGAAGCTGGGCGATGAGCGGGATGCAGGAGGCAAGCGGATTGATCTTGTTCTCCTGGTAGAACTTCATCATCTCCTGGGAGAGGCGCTGGCGGTCGTCCTTGTACTTCTCCTGGAGTGCCTTGATCTGCGGTTGGTAGGCCTGGAGGGCCCTCATACTCTTCAACTGCCTGTAGGTAAGAGGGATCAACAGGGTCCTGGTCGCGATGGTCAGGGCAATGATCGCCATGCCCCAGCTGAGGCCGGCGTTGTGGAAGGCCTCCAGTACCGCGTCGGCAACGTTGATCAGGGGCTGGAGGATGTTGGCGAGCAGAAGCGGGATCAAGGTCATCGGCTCTCTTGCGCTTCACCGTGGTAAACGGCCGGATCCATCGGGCCGACCCGCAACGTGAATTCATCCCTTACGGGGTCGAAACCGCCATGGCTGAACGGGTTACACCTGATCAGGCGCCACGCCGAGAGGACCGTGCCCCGGAGCAGCCCGAAGCGTGAAATCGCCTCGACTGCGTAGGCAGAACAGGTCGGCTCGTACTTGCAGCGGCGGGGGAAAAGCGGCGAAATCAGGCGCTGATACCCCCTTATTAGGACGATTCCGAACCGTTTCACGTGGAACGCCCCTCTCCCGAGCCAGCAACCTCGGCAATTGCGGCCTCGGCCCCCGCAAGGCCCTCTTCCTCGATAAGGCGCTCAATGCCTGGCCGGGCGACCAGGACGAAGTCTTCACTGCCGTCCCCTTCGATTAGAGAAGTTTTCCAAAAGGCCTCCTTGAGGACTCTCTTGACCCGGTTGCGGGTGACCGAATCGCCGACCTTCCGGGAGACCGACACACCGAGGCGAGCCGCATCCTCCTCGGACCCGTCCCTCTCGAACCGGTAGAGCACCAGGTACCTGCTGGCCCGGGAGGACCCTTCACGGTAGGCCCGCTTGAAGTCACCGCTGCGCGAGAGGCGCCCGCGCCTCGACCTGCCCGCGCCCGATTCCGACATCCTCAGACTGAGAGCCGCCTGCGGCCCTTGCGCCGCCGCCGACTAAGGATCCGACGACCGCCCTTGGTTCTCATGCGAGCCCGAAAACCGTGAGTCTTGGCGCGCTTCCTCTTCTTGGGTTGGTACGTCCTCTTCACCGCGGGGCAGTATACGGGTGCGGGCGGTGCGACACTCCCGTCCCGGTTTTTCCCCCTGTTTGCGAATCGCCCTGTCGGCGACGGTCCATTTCCGGGCTATCGTCCCCGCCCGAATGAGCCAGTTGGAACTGGCGCCGTGCCGACCCTGGGGATGAGGACCGAACCGATCACCGCGAGAACCTACATCGAGGCCGATGGGATCCAACCGGTGGCCCCCGCCGAGATTTCCCAGTCGTGGCTCTCGGCGACCCGGCTACTTGCGTCGAGTCTCCCCGAGGCGACCTACCGGATGTGGATCGAGCCGATCCGCCCCATCGGCCGACGGGGCGACATCCTCCTGCTGGAGGCTCCGGCCAATGTCCGGACCTGGGTCGAAAAGCGCTACCAGGGGATGATCCTCACGGCGCTCTCGAAGCTCGGGATCGAGGTCTCCGGCATTGATTTCACACCGCAGGAAGGTCCGGCCATCACCGCCCGTGTCGAGGGCGGGGTCAACTTGGCGCCCAACCCGACCCACACGTTCGACCGGTTCGTGATCGGTAGCGGCAACCGACTGGCCCACTCGGCCGCGCTTTCTGTCGCCGAGGCACCCTCCGAGGCCTACAACCCTCTCTTCATCCACGGCCCCTCGGGCCTCGGCAAGACGCACCTCCTCGGAGCCATCGCCAACTACCTCGAGGCGAACATGCCCGCCCTGAGGGTCCGACTGACCACCGCCGAAGCCTTCACCGAGGAGTTCGTGATGGCGCTTCGAGCCGATGGCTCGGCGAGGTTCAAGGAGCGCTACCGGAACCTCGACGTTCTCCTGATTGATGACGTTCAATTCCTGGCCGGCAAACAGCACACCGAAGAGGAGTTCTTCCACACTTTCAACTACCTGTTCGAGTCCGGAAGCCAAATAGTCCTTTCAGCGGATCGGATCCCGGGGGAGATTTCCGGGGTTGCCGAAAGGCTGGCCAACCGGTTCGAGTGGGGTCTTGCAGCACCGATCACCAACCCGGACCTCCCTACCCGGATAGCCGTTCTGAGGAGGTTGGTCGAAGAGGCCGGGCTGCTGGAGACCCATCCCGATGCGATCGATCTGATCGCCTCCCGAATCGATTCCGACCTCCGACAACTGAGGGGCACCCTTACCCGGGTTATGGCCGAGGCCTCGGTAGAAGCCAGCGAGATAACCAGGGAGATCGTCTCCAGGGTGCTGCCCTCCGGGGCCGCTGAGGTGGTCCCGCCGATCGATGGAGAGAGGATCAGAGAGGTCTCGGCACGGTACTTCGGAATGACGGTAGAGGACCTCGAGTCCAGGCGAAGGGACAGGGCCACGGTCAGGGCCCGCGGAATAGCGATGTACCTGACCCGGGAGATGACCGATCTTTCCCTACCCGACATAGGACGTCTCTATGGCGACCGCAACCACTCGACGGTCCTTTCCTCGGTTGACACGGCCGCCTCGGCGGTGCTCGAGGACCCCGAACTCGATCGCTGCATCACCGACATTCGGGCCGGGATCACTCGGATGGGCAGGGACGACCGGTAGCTCGAGGTCCAGCACCCAACAGGTAGTCCCCTGCCCAACCAACAGCCGATTTACAGCACTAAAGCCGAGTTACCGAGTTACGACCCGTATTCAACATCACTACTAATCCAATAAGGCAATAAGGTTTTGAAGGTTTGAAGTTTTCAGTAGACAACCGTGAACTGGCCGACGATCTGGCGCTTGCCTCCAGGTCGGCCTCCAGCGGTGGCGGTAACCCGATCCTTTCGGGGATCCTGATCACCCTCGAGGGGGGACTCGTCTCCTTCAGTGCCACTGACGGGAACAGGAGCATCAGGGTTCCCGTGCACCTGGATGGCGAACCCGAGGGGGAGGGCAAGGCCCTGGTCCCGGCGCGGGTCCTGTCTGACATCTCGCGCCTGCTCGGCTCCGGGAGCACCGGCATTGAGTACCGCAACAGCGAGCGGGACCTGGAGCTCAATTCGGGCAACTCGAATTTCCACATCAAGACGATGGCGATGGAGGACTTCCCGCCGCTGCCCCGGCCCGAGGGAGAGAAGGTCCCGATCTCGAGGGAGGCACTCCTGGAAACCGTGGAGCTGGTGGCCCGGGCAGCATCCAGGGACGACATGCGGCCGGTACTGACCAGTGTCCAGATGATCGTCAAGGGCGATGAGCTGACGATGGTTGCAACAGACTCCTACCGTCTGGCCGTCAAGCAGACCGAGCTCTCTACTCCGGTACAGGCCGAGATTGATCGGAACATCCCTGCAGAGGCACTCAAGGAACTGGCGCGCCTGATGGGAAACAGCGAGAGCGAGATGGTGAATCTGACCCTGACCGATCGAGAGGTCATCTTCGAGCTGGACGAGATCGCCCTCTCGACGACCATCGTCGATGGCCAGTTCCCCAACTACCAACAACTCTTCCCCACCGAGTACGAGCACGACGTAAGGGTGCCTCGATCCGAGTTGTTGGACTCGGTGAAGAGGGTGAGTCAGATGGCCCAGAAAAACAGGCCCCTGAAGCTCCATTTCGAGCCAGGTGAGTTGACCATCTCGGCCGAGACGCCGGATCTCGGCGACGCCCGGGAGAAGATGCCGGTCAACTTCGACGGTGAGCCGATGGCAATCGGTTTCAACCACGAGTACTTCCAGGACGGGCTCGATTCGATAGCCGGTGAGGAAGTGCTTCTCAGGCTCATCTCATCCCTGAGGCCGGGGTTGATTCAGCCGGTCGATTCGGACTCCTACCGCTACCTGCTTATGCCGATCCGTCTCGACGACTGACCGTGAAGGTCGTCCGGGCGACGGCGGAGGCCTTCCGCTCGCTGCAGGGGCTAACGCTGGAACCGGGGCCGGGCCTGAACCTGCTGACCGGGCCAAATGGATCGGGGAAGACGAATCTGGTCGAGTCGATCTACTTCGCCCTTACCTCCAAGTCATTCAGGACCTCTGACCGTCGGGACCTGATCCCGTTCGGTGAGCAGGTGGGCCGATCCAGGTGCAACGTGGAGGGTGATGACGGGGTCAACCACGAGTTCTTTTCCTCGGTCAGCAGGACCGAAGGCTCGAGGCATCTACTGGACGGGGCCGGGGTTTCACTGGCCGAGGCCCGCTCCCATCGGCCGTTGATCCTCGTCTTCGCCCCGGATCGGTTGGAGACGATCAAGGGGCCTCCGGCCGTGCGGCGGGCCCACCTCGATGCCTTCGTAGCTGCACGGTGGCCCAGGCGAGCCGAGGCCCGGTCCGAATTCGGCCGGACCCTCGCCCAGCGAAATGCCCTGCTTTCGAGGATCGCGGCCGGCCAGTCATCGGCCGATCAGTTGGGCGCCTGGGATCAGAGTTTTTCCGAGACCGGGGCCGGTCTGGTCCAGGCAAGAAGTGAGGCGGTGGCGGAGCTCGCCGGCCGGTTCGAAGAGCTCGCCGGCGGGCTGGGTCTCGAGGGGGGTACAGAGCTCTCCTACCGAACGGCAACCCTGGGTGGCCCCGAAGCGATCGCGGCCGGACTGAGCGAGAGACGCGAGGCAGACCTCAAGGCCGGCAGGACGACCTGGGGGCCGCAGCAGGATGAACTGAGGCTGGCCCTCGACGGGAGGCAGCTCCGGCGGTTCGGTTCTCAGGGTCAGCAGCGGATCGGCCTGCTGGCTCTGTTGCTGGCCGAGCGCCAGGCCCTTCGTGACTCGGGCCTCCCGCTCCCGCTGCTGATTCTCGATGACGCCCTCAGCGAACTCGATTCCGGGCGCAGGGGCAACCTGCTCTCGACCGTCTCCGATGGTGGCCAGGTCCTGGTTACTGCAGCCGAGGAAGAACTCGTCCCGACCGATCAGGTGGCCGAGGTCTTCGAGGTCCCCGTTC
>JBBAUQ010000096.1:0-5736 GCA_040398125.1 Solirubrobacterales bacterium
AGGGGCATGCGGGCCGAGTTAGACGACCCGGCCGAAACCTCTCCGGGGTCAATCGTAGGGATGCTGCTCAATGCCCAGGTCGTTCAATATTTCGAAGGCTGGAGCTGTAGCTCCTGACCAGCTCGGACAGACGCTTTGCCGAATCAGTCTCACCTTTCGGGCGTGGCATCCCCAGCAACTCAGCGATCTCGACCCTCTCTCTGGTAAGTCTCCCCCCGCGCCCTCTTGGGCTGGGAACAGATTGCCGGGCAGTAGTGACCACGCGCCTTTGAGGATTGTCCAATTCCCCACCAGGCCGGTCAGTCCTCATCGTTTGCTTCATCGAGCCGAGATTAGGCTTGGCCGGAGAGTCTCCTGTCAACAGGAGGTGAATTTGGCTGAAGACCTGGAGCTACTGGACCAGCAGGCTGAAGTCGAGCGCCGGCGCCGAGTGGGTGAGTGAGCCGATCGAGATGAGGTCCACCCCGGTTTCGGCTGCTTCCCGGACGTTCTCCAGCGTGATGCCTCCCGACGCCTCCAGGGTGAGGTCGCGATCCACGACCCGATCCCTCTCGGCAACTGCCTCCCTCATCGTTCCGGCATCCATGTTGTCGAGCAGTATCCGGTCGGCACCGGCGAGGATCGCCTCGCGCACCTGATCCACGGTCTCGGCTTCGACCTCGACCGGCACGCCGGGATGCCGGCCATGGCAGGCCGTCACGGCCGGGCCGATCCCCCCGGCCGAGGCGATGTGGTTCTCCTTGATCAAGATCCCGTCATAGAGACCGAAGCGGTGGTTCACCCCTCCACCGGCGGCCACCGCGGCCTTCTCGAGGTTCCTGAGCCCGGGGGTGGTCTTGCGAGTGTCGAGGATCGCCGCCCCGGTCCCCTCGACCTCCTCGACGAACCGGGCAGTCGAGGTAGCGATGCCGGACAGGTGGCCCAGCAGATTCAGGGCGGTGCGCTCGCCGGCCAGGATGGCCCTGACCGGGCCGCTCACCTTCGCCACATCCACCGGCACCTCGGTGCGCCGGCGATCCTCACCGAGTAACACCTCGAACCCGGTGGTGCCGACCTGCCTGAAGACCTCCCCGGCCACCTCCAGGCCGTAGACGACCCCGGGCTCCTTGAGAACGATCCGGGCCGAGCCATCGAGTCCGGCGGCGATGGTTGCCTCTGCGGTGAGGTCCCCGGGACCGAGGTCCTCGGCCAGGGCGCGCGCAACGAGCTCGGCCGTTCCCTCCGGTAATGGGGCCACTAGGCAGCCCTGTTCAGATACTCGCGAATGAAGGGATCGATGTCCCCGTCGAGCACCCGGTTCACGTCGCCGACCTCGAAGTCGGTGCGGTGGTCCTTGACCATGGTGTAGGGATGCAAGACGTAACTTCGGATCTGGGAACCCCAGGCGACGTCCTTGACCTCTCCCCTCTCGGCGTTGACTTCCTCGGCCCGGCGGCGTTCCTCGAGCTCGATCAGGCGGGAACGCAGCATCTGCATGGCGACGTCCTTGTTCTGGGTCTGGGAGCGCTCGTTCTGGCACTGGACCACGATGCCACTCGGCTCATGGGTGATCCGGACGGCCGAGTCGGTCTTGTTGACATGCTGGCCCCCGGCCCCCGAGGCCCGGTAGGTGTCGATCCTGATGTCGGCATCATCGATCTCGACCTCGACCCCTTCATCGACCAGGGGGGCGACGTCGAGCTGGGCGAAACTGGTGTGGCGCCTCGAGGAGGAGTCGAAGGGCGAGATCCTCACCAGGCGGTGCACACCACGCTCGGCCGCGATCAAGCCGTAGGCGTTGTCCCCCCGGAGGATGAAGGTCGCCGACTTGAGTCCTGCCTCCTCACCCTCTGAGGCCTCCTTCATCTCCACCCGGAATCCGCGCCGCTCGGCCCAGCGGAGATACATCCTGAGCAGCATCTCGGCCCAGTCCTGGGAATCGGTGCCGCCGGCCCCGGCATGGACCGAGACGATCGCATCGCCGGCGTCGTACGGACCCGAGAACAGCCTGGCTTCCTCGAGATCGGCCAGACGGCGCTCGATGGAGTCGAGCTGGGCCTCCAGCTCCGAAGCCATCTCAGCGTCCTCCTGGGCCAGCTCGGCCATCTCTTCGAGGTCGGCTGACTCGGCTTCCAGTTCGCCGAAGACCTCGAGCTTGCGCTGGGCCCGGGAGTGGTCGGCCGAGACCCCGGCCGCCTTCGTCTGGTCATCCCAGAAACCGGGCTCCTGCATGACTCCTTCGAGCCGCGCGACCTCGGCCTGGAGGGCATCGATGTCGAGATACCCCCTGATCAGGGAGATGCTCTCGGCGATCGTCGCGATCCGGGCGGGGAAGGTCTCTATGTTGACCGTTTCGGCCATCGCGTCAGCCTAGATCATGGGGGTGGCGGCCCGGGGCTGCCGCTTCACCCTCGCGACCGCTCTGAAAGGATCCCGAAATGGCATCTGGAGGATCCCGTGACCGCAGGCGCAGGCGCCTCATCCGGCTGATTACCCTCTCGATCGCTGCGGCCGTAGCGACGATCGCCCTCAAGGTAACGGCATGGCTGCTGACCGATTCGGTCGGCCTCCTGTCAGATGCGGCCGAATCCCTGGTCAACCTCGTCGCGGCATTGATCGCCCTCTCGGTGATCCTCTGGTCGACCAGGCCTCCGGACGAAGAGCATGCCTACGGGCACGAGAAGGCCGACTATCTCTCGGCCGGTTTCGAGGGGGCGCTCATCCTGGCCGCCGCCGTGACGATCGCCTGGACCGCGATCGACCGGCTTCTCAACCCGACCGGGCTGACCGACGTCGGGGTCGGGCTGGCGATCTCGGTCCTCGCCTCACTGATCAATCTGGGGGTTGCACGGATGCTCGTCTCGGCCGGCGAGGAGGAGGACTCGCTGACCCTGGTGGCCGACGGTCACCACCTGATGGCAGATTTCTGGACCTCGCTGGGGGTGGTCGCCGGGGTCGGCCTGGCCTGGTTTTCGGGCTGGGACGCCCTGGACCCGATCGTCGCCCTCCTGGTGGCAGTCCACATCGTCCGGACTGGCTACTCGCTGGTTCGGGAATCGATGGGTGGTCTGATGGACAGGGCGCTCCCGGTCGAGACACGGCAGGCGATCGATGAGGTGCTCGGCCGGCACTCTGCCGACAGCGTCGAGTTCCACGCGCTGAGGACGCGCAAGGCCGGCCGCCGTGCCTTCATCTCGGTCCACGTCCTGGTGCCGGGCAGGTGGACGGTCCAGGAGGGTCATGACTTCGTCGAATCGGTCGAAGAGGACCTCCGGGTCGCGGTCGACCACGCGACCGTGTTCACCCACCTCGAACCGATCGAGGACCCGGTCTCCTTCCACGACACCGAACTCGACCGTCCCGAATAGTCAGGAACCGAAGGTCCGGGCAGCCTCGGCTCGGTCGTCGAAGGGCCGCCACGAGGTGATCAGGCCGTTCTCGCCGACCTCGAAGAGCCAACTCATCTCATCGGTAGCGGCATGGGTTCCGTCCTCGTCCCAGTGCCAGACCCGATCGATGTCGAGCAGCACCCGGTCATCGGAGGCCCTCGTCTGGATGATCTCAATCGTCTGCTGGACACCGCCCGGGGCCCGGTCGGCCCACTGGCGGGCCTGTTCGTGCCCCTGTCTCAGCCCCCGCATCGAGTGGATCTCGACCTCGGGATCGAGGGTGGAGACGAAGCCCTCCAGATCACCCCGATTGAAGGTCTCGACGAACTTCCTCGTAGCCTTCTCGGGGCCGGAGCTCAAGGAAAGAAGGAAGCTTCCTCAGGCTCCGTGGCACTTCTTGTACTTCTTGCCCGAGCCACACCAGCAGGGGTCGTTGCGACCGATGTCCTCCCGCTCGCCCTTCACCTTGGTCGCCGTACCGGCAGCCGCTCCGCCCTGCTGGGCCGGCTGGGCAGCGGCTACGGCCACCTCATCGGCAGCCTCCTCACCGGCACCCGGTTCCTGCAGCGCCGAGGGCTGACCCTCGAGGGTTCCGCCGGTGTACTGGAAGACACCGACCTGCTCTTCCGCGGCCGCGTAGCCACGCTCGGCCTCCTCGGGCTCGACCTCGACCTCGACGTTGAATACGAGCTGGGCGAACTCCTCCCAGATCGTGTTCATCAGCTCCTCGAACATCGAGTAGCCCTCGTTCTTGTAAGCAACCAGTGGATCGATCTGGGCGAACCCCCGGAGGTGGATGCCCTCGCGGAGGTAGTCCATGTCATAGAGGTGCTCTCGCCAGCGGTTGTCGATCACCTGCAGGAGGATGGTGCGCTCGAGGTATCGCATCACTTCCTCGCCCAGGGCCTGCTCCCGCTCGCCGTAGGCCTTCTGGAGATCCTCGGCGAGCTCCTCGGAGAGGGCTTCGACGCTGACCGTGTGGGGATCCAGACCGGCGACGTCGATCGAGCATGGCCAGATGGTCCTCAGCTGGGCGTCCAGCCCGGGCAGGTCCCAGTCTTCGACCAACTCACCGGGGGTGTACTGCTCCACCAACCGGGCAACGACACCGTCGAGCTCCTCCCGGGCGATCCCCGACATGTCGCGCCCTTCGAGTATTTCGCCGCGGTACTTGTAGACGATCCGCCGCTGCTCGTTCATCACGTCGTCGTATTCGAGTACCCGCTTTCTGATGAGGAAGTTCTGCTCCTCGACCTTCTTCTGGGCGTTCTCCACGGTCTTGGTCAACATCTTGGCCTCGAGCGGGATCTCCTCACCCTCGTCGTCCATCGGTCCGAGGCGGTCGAGGATGTTGTAGATCCGGTCACCGGCGAAAAGCCGGATCACGTCGTCCTCGGCCGAGAGGAAGAAGCGTGAAGCCCCGGGATCGCCCTGGCGACCACTTCGGCCGCGCAGCTGGTTGTCGATCCGCCGGGACTCGTGCCGCTCGGTGCCGCAGATGAACAGCCCTCCGAGCTGACGTACTTCCTCGCCCTCTGCCTGGCAGATCGGAGTCAGCTCGGCGACCTTGGCCTCGTAGGCCTCGTCGAATCCCTCATCGCCCCGGTGAATGCCCTCACGGGAGAGGGCCCCCAGGGCCATGCCCTCGGGATCTCCGCCCAATTTGATGTCTACCCCACGGCCGGCCATGTTGGTGGCGATCGTCACCGCGCCCTTCCGACCGGCCTGGGCTATCGTCTCGCCTTCCCGCTCGGCGTGCTCGGGCTTGGCGTTCAGCACGACGTGATCGATCCCCTGCCTCTTCAGCTCCGAGGAGATCATCTCGGAGGTCTCGACCGAGACGGTACCGACCAGAATCGGCTGCCCGGCCTCATGGCGCTCGATGAGCTCCCGGATCACTGCCTTCCACTTGCCGTCCCGGGTCTTGAAGATCTGGTCGTTCTGGTCATCGCGCTTGATCGGCTCATTGGTGGGGATCTCGACCACCGGGATCTTGTAGATCTTCATGAACTCGGTCGCCTCGGTCAGGGCCGTACCGGTCATCCCCGAGAGTTTTTCGTAGAGCCGGAAATAGTTCTGCAGGGTGATGGTGGCCAGGGTCTGGTTCTCCTCCCGGATGGCCACCCCCTCCTTCGCCTCCACGGCCTGGTGCAGGCCCTCGGACCAACGACGACCTTCGAGGATGCGGCCGGTGAACTCGTCGATGATCATCACCTCGCCATCGATCACGGCGTAGTCCTTGTCCTTCTTGTAGAGGGACTCGGCCTTCAGCGCCTGGATCAGGTGGTTGACCATGTTGCCGTTCTCGGCCGTGTAGAGGTGTTCGACCCCGAGGAACTTCTCGGCGCTTTCCACGCCACGTTCGGTC
>JBBAUQ010000097.1:0-5724 GCA_040398125.1 Solirubrobacterales bacterium
CTCGGCCACACCCTCCCCCCGGGCAGCCTCGGTCCTCAGGATCGGTACTCGCCACTCGTCGGCACCCTGGGAGAGGGAGAGGGCACTGCGGACCTCTCGCACCATCGTCTCGGTCATTGGATGGTCTGCCTTGTTGACGACGATGATGTCGGGGATCTCCATGACCCCGGCCTTCAACGCCTGGATCGAGTCGCCCGAGCCCGGCATCAGCGCCAGGACGATCGTGTCGGCGTGGTCGACGATGTCGATCTCACCCTGACCGACACCGACCGTCTCGACCAGGATGTCGTCCTTGCCCGAGGCATCCATCACCAGGACGGCCTGCAGGGCTGCCTCGGCCAGTCCCCCAAGGGCACCCCGTGAGGCCATCGACCGGATGAAGACCCCGCTGTCGAGGAAGTGCTCGGAAAGCCGGATCCGGTCACCCAGGAGTGCCCCTTGGGTGAAAGGGCTCGAGGGGTCTATCGAAAGCACGGCGATCTCGCGATCCTCGGACCGAAGTTCGCCGGTCAGGGCCCCGATCAGGGTGCTCTTGCCGACACCGGGCGGGCCGGTGAAACCGGTAATCCGGGCCTTGCCGGTCAGGGGGAAGACCTCGCGGACCAGATCCCAACCTGCCGGATCGTCAGACTCGATCAGGGTGATCGCCCGGGCCAGGGCGCGCTTGTCACCACCGACCAGGGCTTCGGCCAGGGGCGATAGTGCAGTCGGCGCCTTGGACATCTCGTAGCCAGTCTAGAACCTGAAACGGAAGGCCCGGGATCCGGCGGGCGATGGCTGGTCGCCGGCGCCGGTCGACAGGCACTAGAGTCGGGCCGGCCGTGTTCCGGTCGCTCTCATTCTTCGCCCGCAAGGGGATGCTGACACCGAAGTACGCCCGTCTGCTCTGGAGGTATCTCTGGCGTCGGTTCCTCACGGGCAAGCGGTTCGTCTTCTTCGGCAAGCGTTTCGTCTTCTTCGGCAAGCGGCTCCAGATACAGATCTCGCGGCGGGGCTCGGTCTCGTTCGGCCGATTCGTCTGGGTCGGGGACGGAACGAAGATCAGGTGCCACGAGGGAGCGGTCGAGATCGGCGAGAAGACCGTGCTCGGCCAGGAGGTGACGATCTCGGCCTACCGGAGGGTCCGGATCGGGGAGCAGTGCGTGATCGCCGACCGGGCGATGTTCATCGACTTCGATCACGGCGTGGTCGAGGTCGAGCGCCCGATCAGGCAGCAGGGGATCTACATGGAGGACGTAGTGATCGGGTCCAACGTCTGGATCGGCTACGGCGCCTGCTTCCTGCGGGGCGTCAAGGTGGGCGACAACGCGATCGTCGGGACCAATGCCGTGGTGACCAGGGACGTCCCGGCCAACGCAGTCGTTGGCGGGGTCCCGGCCCGAATCCTCAGGATGCGTGACATCCCGGAGCGCCTTGCCTGGCCCAATCCGGTCGAACCCGAGCCCGGGACACCGGGAGTGCTCGGCCTGCCAGGCGAGTAGCAGCGCTACGGCCGGGACGAGCCTCAGCTCGGACCGGCTACCGGGAGCAGGTCCCGGTAGAGCGCCTCGGTCCTCGAGGCGACGTCGTCCCAGTCGAACAGCCGGATGTGGGAGAGGCCCTCTTCGACCATCCGGCCCCTGAGGTCCTCGCTCGAGAGCACCTCGATCGCTGCCTGGGCAAGGTCTTCGGGATCCCTGGGCCTGAACCTGAGGCCGGCCCCCTCGCCTGGCACGACCTCCCGCAAGCCTCCGGTATCGGCCGCAATACAGGGGCACTCGGCCGCCATGGCCTCGAGAGCCACCAGGCCGAACGGTTCGTAGATGGACGGGACCACGGTCAGGTCTGCGATCCGGTAGAGGGAAGTGAGGACGTCGTCCCCGATCCAGCCCAGGAAGGTTCCGTGCTCCATCAGGCCCAGATCCTCGGCCAGCCGGTGAAGCTCCTGCTCATGGGTGCCGGAACCGGCGACCAGGAAGCGGGTGTTGGGCAGGGCCTCGATCACGCTCGGCATCGCCTCCAGGGCCAGCTGGAAACCCTTCTCGTAGACCAGCCTGCCGATCAGCAGTACGAGGTTCTCATCCGGGGAGGCGAACCGCGCCCGCAGCCGCTCGAGCTCCTCCGGATCACCGGCCGGGATATCCCCGGGGTCGATCCCGTTCGGGATGACGGTGATCCTTTCCGGGTCCGGTACCTGGAATATCTCCTGGATCTGCTCCTTCATGTAGTGGGAGCAGGTGATCACCCGGTCGGAACGGTTGGTGATCCACTTCTCCACGCCGTGGATGTGGGACTGGGGATGGTCCTCGACCCAGCCCTGGTGGCGACCGAACTCGGTCGCGTGGATCGTCGTCACCAGGGGACAGGAAAAGCGGCGGGCCAGGTGGCTGCAGGCACTCGCCACCAGCCAGTCATGTCCGTGCACCAGGTCGAAGTCGTAGCGATCCCCCAGGTCGACCCCGGCGGCCAGCATGTCTGAGTTCATCCGCTCCACCCAGGTGACGAACTCGGCCAGGTCGGTCGGTCGCTCGGGCTCGACGATGCGGTGTATCTGGACGCCGCCAACCTCCTCCTCGACGGTGGCCTGGTCCCCGCCACGGGTGAGCACATGGACCTCGATCCCCAACTCGACGAGGGCCTCGGAAAGCTTCCTCACGTGCCTTGCCAGACCGCCCTCGATCAGTGGCGGGTATTCCCAGGAAACTGTCAGGAGGCGAGTCATCTGCGGTCTGGGGTGGGCTCAGGGGGTGAGGAGGCTGCCGAACCCGAGCTCGGGGGTGAGATGACGCACTCCGGGCTCGGGCGGTTCATCGTCCGGGCAGTCTATGGCCTCGAGAGCGGCCCTGGCGTGTCCCACGGCCCTTTCGAAGGCGTAATCCCCGGCCTCGCCACGGCCATCGAGGAAGGCCCAGTCGCTGGCCTGCAGGGCGAGGAGCTCCCGGGCGGCCCGCTCGAGCTTCGGTCCGCGGAGGCCGTCCCGGACGGCGCGATCGAACCTGAGCTCGGCTCGCCGGGCACCGTTGGCCAGGTCGAAGACTCCGGGCCCGTCCCAGGTCCGAAAGTCCTTCTTCTCGCCCCAAGTCGAGGCGCGTAGCTCGGCCTCCCTTTCAATGCCCCGTTCCGCGGCCTCGCTCAGCCTGAGCAGGCGGACCCCGGCCGGTCCGGCCCTCTCCAGCACCGTTCGCAGCCAGAGGGGGCCCTCGGCCCACCAGTGCCCGAGCAGGTCGAAGTCGAACGCCATGACCACCAGTCCCTGCTGCCCGGTCTGGCCCCTGAAGCCCTCGAGCCTTGCCGCTACCGCCTCGAGGAACCTGTTGGCATCGCTGACTGCCCGATCCGCTGCCGCCTCGGGATCGTAGGGCCGGCCCGAGATCGCCCAGAGGTGCGCCCCGCCGAACGACTTGGAATGGAAATCTAGGTAGCCCTCCCAGGCCGGGTAGCCCGAGATGTCCCAGAGCCAGGAGACGGCCTCCCAGTCGATCGTGAAGGCCAGCGGTCCGGCGTCGGTACGAACCGGGACGAGCGCCGCATCGCCGGGTTCGTGACGAGTCTGGTCGACGGGAAACCACTCGACCCCCTCACGGGCCAGGTCGAACTCAAGCCCCGGTTCATAGGCACACTCCGGCAGCCAGAAACCGGCAGCCCGGCCGAACCGTTTCTCGTGCGAACGGATTCCGGCCCGGATCTGCATCTCGAGGCCCCGCCGGGTAGCCAGCAAGGGAAGGACGGCATGGGTGGCCGAGGAGGCGAGCAGGTCGAGCCGACCCTCCCGACCGGGACGGGCGAAGGCCTCGAGGGGACTCCCCCCGACTTCCCCGAGCAGTTCGAGGGCCGACCGGTAGCGCTCCACCTGGGATCTCGCAGCCGGCTTCAACTCCGGGCCGGCGGCAGCCAGTTCGGCTTCGGCCACACCGAGCCTGTACTCCCGGATGAAGGCCTCGAGCCGCTCCGGTACTCCGGGGGCCTCGAGTTGGTCGGCGAGTACGGGAGTTATCGAGGAGGAGAGACTCTCGGCGAATTCGAGCACGGGCAGGTAGGAGCGGAGGATCGCGTCGAACAGCCACTCCTCCCCGAACGGATAGGTGCCGAAACCCTCGACGTAGGGCATGTGGGCGTGGAGGACGATCGCCAGGTCGCCAACTGGCTCACGCATGGCAGACGGCGACGAAGTCCAGTGCCTCCTCGAGGTCTTCTCGCCCGAGGCGGAAATCGGACGTCTGGATCGCCGGGGTGAAGCGATCGTAGAACGGCCTGGTGATCGAGAGGGTCGAGTGGAGTCGGTCCCAGCCCAGGCCGATCGCTCGCTGGTGCAGCTTCAGCTTGCGGGCGTGGAAGAGGCCCCAGACATCGACCCGGGAGAAATGCGGCTCGAGCAGCTCCCGGAACTCCTCGATGCGGTATTCCCGCAGGTGCCACGGGTTGTCCGACTTCTCGGCTCCGGGCGGTGCCAGGGTCAGCAGGTTGGGCGTCGAGACGTAGGAGACGGGCGCCAGTCGGCTGAATCCGGCGACGAGCTCCCCGGGTTCACCGATGTGTTCGATCGTCTGCAGGAAGACGATCGCGTCACACGGTTGATCGAACTCCTCGACCAGCTGGCGCTGAAACGAGATCCGGGCCGAGCCGTAACGGGCCCGGGCGTGATCGAAGGCCTCGGGGTTGGCGTCGACCCCGACCACCGACCGGGCCGAGCGAGCCAGTACGTCACAGCCGTAGCCCTCACCACATGCCAGGTCCACCACCTTGCCGAGTCCTGCCGTGCGACGGGCGATCCACTCGTAGACCACGAGGTGCCGGCGAAACCAGTAGTTCTCCTCGGGGACATTGGGGAGGGTGCGTTCACCGGTCAGTTCGAGAGGCGGCACGCCCTCGGGCTGGTCGGATTGGACGTAGGTCTCCGTCAACGAATCCGATTCTCCCCTATCTTTCCCCGCCATGCCCGCTTCCAGCTCGGCCACCCCTGAACACATCAAGCATGTCAACACCTGCTACCACGATATGGCGGCCGACTCCTATGACGCCAAGTGGGGAATCGACTTCGGCCCGATCGGGCAGGATCAGATCCGTGGCAAGTTGGCCAAGGCCCTCGGGACGAATGAACTCGAGCCGCTCGGGAAGGCCCTGGAGATAGGTGCAGGGACCGGTTACTTCTCCCTGAACCTCGCCTCCGAGGGCCTGATCGGGCCGCTCACCGCGACCGATATCTCACCCGGGATGCTGGAGTCCCTCGAGCGCACCGCCGCCGAGCTCGGCCTGACGGTCGAGACCGAGGTGGCCGAGGCCGAGCGACTGCCCTTCGAGGACGGGTCCTTCGACGTGGTGCTGGGTCACGCAGTCCTTCACCACATACCGGGCCTCGAGCTGGCCTTCAGCGAATTCCGGCGAGTGCTGAGGCCGGGGGGCCTGATCGTCTTCTGCGGTGAACCCTCGCGCTACGGCGACCGACTGGCCGCCGTACCGAAGCGGGTCGGGTCCCTGCTCGGACCGGCCTGGAGGCTGGCCCTCGGTGCCGAGCGGGCAAATGGACACGCCGGGCAGCCCGAAAAGGAACTCGAGGACGAGCTCGAGTCCGAGGTCGACGTACATGCCTTCGCCCCGGCCGACCTGCGAAACATCGTCGCGGCAGCAGGGTTCGAGGACGTCCGGGTAACCGGCGAGGAGCTGGTGGCCAACATGTGGGGTTGGGGGCTTCGTTCACTCGAGGCGACTGCCGATCCCGGGTCGATCGGAACCGGCTGGCACAACTTC
>JBBAUQ010000098.1:0-5687 GCA_040398125.1 Solirubrobacterales bacterium
ATCGAGGACCTCTACGGACATATCGAGAAGCAGGGCATCGAGCTGGTCGAGGACGTCGACCCGGCCCTGCGCGAATCGGCCGAGTCGGAGCGCTCCGAGGGCCGCCGGGGACGTCGGCGCAAGAAGGAGGCTCTGGACCTCAAGCCCGACATGACCACCGACTCGCTGCAGCTGTTCCTCAAGGACATCGGCAAGGTCAGGCTGCTGACGGCCCAGGAAGAGGTCGACCTCGCCAAGCGGATCGAACGGGGTGACCTCGACGCCAAGCAAAAGATGGTCGAGTCGAACCTTCGACTGGTCGTGTCGATCGCCAAGAACTACCGCAACCAGGGCCTGCCCTTCCTCGACCTGATCCAGGAAGGCACCCTGGGCCTGGTCAGGGCGGCCGAGAAGTTCGATTACCGCAAGGGGTTCAAGTTCTCGACCTACGCGACCTGGTGGATCCGGCAGGCGATCGCCCGGGCGCTGGCCGACAAGGCCCGCACCATCCGCATCCCGGTCCACGTCGTCGAGAAGTTGAACAAGATCGGCAGGGCGGAGCGCAAGCTGGTTACCGAGCTGGGCCGTGAGCCCACCCCGGAGGAGATCGCCGAGGTGACCGGCATCGATCCCGAAGAGGTCGATTCGATCAAGCGGTCGGCCCAGTCCCCGGTATCCCTGGAGAAGCCGGTCGGTGACGAGGAGGAGTCCGAGTTCGGCCAGTTCATCGCTGACGAGAAGGCCGAGTCGCCTTTCGATCGGGCGGTCGACCTGCTGACCAAGGAGGCCCTCAAGGAGTCACTCGAGAGCCTGTCCTATCGCGAGCGGAGGGTTCTCGAGCTCCGCTACGGTCTCGGCGGCGAGCACCCCCGCACGCTGGATGAGGTCGGTCGGACCTTCAACGTCACCCGCGAGCGGATTCGCCAGATCGAGAATCAGTCGCTGAAGAAGCTGCAGAGCCTCAACGAGGCCCAGAAGCTCCGCGAAGCCAAGTAGGGGCACCGGCTTTCGGGCCGCGCAGCCCGGTCGTCACGGTTTAGTCAGGTCGGCGTTTGGCCGTTCAGTCCTCCTTGAGCGAGGACCCTCGAGGCTGGGGCCGTGTTACCGGCAATCACTGCTGCGGCGACCGTCTCGGCCCTGGTCCTGACTGCCGCGATCACCGACCTGAGGGCCCGTCGTATCCCGAACGTCCTGAACGGTTGCGGGCTGATCGCCGCGATCGCCTGGCTGGCCCTGGCCGACCCTGGCGTCATCCCGGGGAGGTTCCTGGCCAGCGGTGCCATCGCCCTGCCGCTGGCTGCCCTTTCCCTGAAGAGCCCGGATGCGTTCGGAATGGGAGACGTGAAACTGATCGCGGTCCTGGCACTCTTCCTCGGGTGGTCGGTGTTGCCGCTCGTCCTGGTGCCGGCAATGGCCGCGGCGGCCTCCTTCGGCCTCCTGGCTGCACTGTGGCGGGGGGTAGGACCGGGTTCGATCTCGCTCCCCCTGGCCCCCTTCCTGGCGCTCCCAACGCTCGGCTGGGCGGCTGTAACCCTGCAGCTCTAACTTGCTTCACTTAGTGAAGCTCCGTAGCTATACTTCCTGAAGTAACACGGTTCGGTGGAGGTCAGATCCCGGACCAGACCCTGAAGCCATGAGCGCGATCGATAACGAACACTGCCCGGTCTGCCGCACGGCAGAAGTGATCAGCGGCAAATGGACCCTGTTGATCATCCGCGACCTGGCGGCCGGCAGCCTCCGCTTCTGCGAGCTCGAGCGGTCACTCGAGGGCATCAGCCCGAGGACGCTCTCACTTCGGCTCCGTACCCTCGAGGCCGAGGGGATCGTCGAGCGGACCACCTTTCCCGAAGTGCCCCCGAGGGTCACTTACGGCCTGACCGACAAGGGATCAGACCTCGTTCCGTTGATCGAGGACATGCGTCGGTACGGGACGAGATGGCTCGAGACCGAGTCCGTCCCGGCCTGATCCGGCTGCAATAGAAGTTGCAACCGGAGGATTGCGGCGCTGCAGCGGCAAGATTCCGGCCATGCGCGATCCGGTACTCGAGGAATCCCTGAAGCGACTTGCGGCCGAGGCCGCGACCCGGTTTTCCTCGCTGGTGGCGACCGGTGACCAGGTTCCCTTCGACGTCGCCGAGAACGAAGGAGAGACCTCCCACTTCTACAGGTACGTGCCCCTGACCGACTCCTACATCGAGGCGCACCTCGATGAGGTCAGATCGCTGCCGGCCTTCGGTCCGGCCAAGGGCGCCGTAGTCGCGTCGGGCGTGGCTGCGAGCTACCTGGGGATCCGCGGCCTGCGAGTCCCCTCCGATCCGGGCGAACGCGCCGAAGAAATGATCATCGACTTCATCTCGGCTCTCTGGCAGGGCTCGACCGACTTCTCCCTCGACGTAGGGAAGGTCGATCGGGCGCTGGCCACGCTCGAGGTCGAGTCGCGCGACATCAGGGAGGCCGACGTGATGCTGGTCCCGCTGATCGGACTTGAGACGACGATGAGCGAGGTCGAGTTCGGCAACGGTGTGCGGGTGATCCGGTCCGACACGATCGAGCTGCCGGTCGAGGCCGCCGGTGCCGCCGGAGCCGACCACAACGCCTGGCAGCCAACCTTCCTGGCCGAAGTCCGCCTCGACGGTGAGCCCGATGCACCTCGTGCTGCCCTGCACTCAGTCGTGGCCCTGGTCGAGGCGCTCCGACTGGCCGGGGAGGGCTGCGTCGGCCTCGGCCCCTACGCCTTCGCCTCTGTCGGGGACGATTCATGGCGGCGTCTCGAGACCGGCGCATCGCCCCCCCGACAGGGCACCTACTTCCTGGTCGAGAGGCAGATCGGAAGGGTCAACGAGATCCTCCGCTCACTCGATTCCGGTACGGCCGGGTCAGGCTCCTCCGAGTTTGCCTGTCGAAGGTTCCTCCTCGGCTGTGAGCGGGGGCGACCCCTCGACGCCGTGAGTGACCACCTGCTCGCCCTGCGGTCGATGTTCGCCGGCGAATCCCTCGCCAATGCTCCCCTTGCGGCCCGGATCGCCGCGGTACTGCCGGACTGCGAGGAGGGCCTCGATGCCCGCCAGCGCCTCGAGGCATCTTTCGAGCTGGAGCAGGAACTGATGGGAAATCGTGAGGTCACCACGGTGCGTGGTGAGTCGGTCAGCTACCTGGCTGCCTGGCTGGAAGAGTCGACCCGGACCGTTGTCAGCGGAGCGATCGTTGGAAGGTTCGGTGCAGGTCTCAACGCAGCCGCCGAGGAGATTCTGATCACCGAGGGTCTGAATGCGGCCGAGGGCGAGGGTGATCAGCTCGGGTCCACGGCCGAGTGGGATGCGATCGATCCACTCGAGATCGAGCGAGCCACCGGCTCGGCCTCCGCTGGTCACGAAGCCGAGGTACACGTGCTGAGGCCCGATGAGAACGGCGAGCCCCGTCCGCTCGACACCCATCCGTCGTCCTCCGGGTTCGGGGGAGAGGAGGCGCTCGAGCTCGAGGATGTACCGGAGTTCGACGCGCCCCACGGCAGAATCGATCCCGAGTTCGGTGCAGCCGAGGTTGGCGAGACCGAGACGATCGAGGTCACGGCCGCTCCCCGCGAGATCCATCTCGAGCCGATGCCGGAGATCGAGAAGGCCCTGGGGATAGAGATTCCGTTCGGTGACGAGACAGGAGATCAGGGCGAGATCGAGGTGGGTGGCTTCATCGACTCCGAGATCGATCTGGTCGAACCGGCTCCCGAGCCCGGAGAGATCAAGGTCACCGCGACCGGCCGCGACTGGCTGAAGGACGAGGATTCCTCTTCCACCATGGAGTGGCCGGCGGCGTCCGGTGGCGTCGGCATGGCCGCGCGGGATGAGTTCGGTTCACGCTCGCCGGGCAACCCCTTCGCCGGCCTCTACCCGACTCCCGAAGACGCAGACTGGCCGGTCGCCGAACTCGAGTACGACCGGCGCCGCCCGGCCTGAGTTACCTCAGGTCGCTCTAGCCACCCTGGTCTGTTCATCGGCGAACAGGAAACGGTCTATCTCGGCCAGGCCCCGGATGTCATGGACATCGGTGTCGAGGTAGGGAACCCGAATGACCGGTTGGCCACCGAGTCGTGATCTGAGCTTCGCGATGTTCTCCTCGTCGCGATCGGCCAGAAGGTCGTAATCGATCAGGTTCTCGGCAGCCCTCTCGGCCAGGTCCCGGTTGCCGGTATCCGTCTCGATGAGGTCGACCAGCTCCTGTCTTGGTGGCACCGGGTCGATCAGCCGGTAGCGGACGCGGTTGACGATGGCCCCGCCGAAGTTCATTCCGGCCTCGTCGAGCTTGGAGTGGAAGAAGACGGTCTCCTCGATCGGTTCGGCCTGGGGGCCGCAGACGATGACGAAAGTCGTCTCGCGATCGCGCAACAGGGAGTTGACCCGGTGGGCACGATCCTGGAAGCCCTCGATCATCCCGCTGAAGGCGTTGAAGAATTCCGAGAGGTCGGCCAGCAGGTCGAAACCGAGGATCCGCTTGAGGAGCGCGAGGACGACGCCGGCGCCCCGTCCGGCGACCCGGGCCGCCAGGCCGGTCGGCTTGATGAACATCTGGAGCGATCTCCCCTCGATGAACTGGGTGAGTCTCTCGGGGGCATCGAGGAAGTCGAGGGCATTACGGCTCGGCGGGGTATCGAGTACGAGCAGGTCGTACTTGCCCTCGCTGTGGAGCTCGAACAGTTTCTCCATCGCCATGTACTCCTGGGACCCGGCAAGGGCACTCGAGATCTGTTGGTAGATCTGGTTGTCGAGGACCCGCTCGCGGGCCTCCTCGTCCTCGGCGTGACGGGCGACCAGTTCGTCGAAGGTCTGCTTGGCGTCCAGCATCATCGCCCAGAGCTCACCCCTGGGCTCGACGCCACTGGCCCTCAAGAGTTCGGGGTCGACCTGGGCCGCCTGGTTTCCGAGTTCCTCCAGGCCGAGCGAGTCGGCCAGGCGCTTGGCCGGATCAATGGTCAGCACGCAGACCCGCAGGCCGCGCTCGACCATGCCGAGGGCGATCGCGGCCGAAGTCGTCGTCTTGCCGACTCCACCTGAACCGGCGCAGATGCAGATCCTCCGACCCTCGAGGATTTCCTCCACTGAGGGCATCAGTCGATCAGCTCCCCGAGTTGCCGGGCCGCCTCGAGTGAGAGCTCCGGCTCGAACAGGAAGGGAAGGGTGGTGATCGGGGTGGAGGTGATCGCCTCCTCGAGG
Organism: Solirubrobacterales bacterium; assembly: GCA_040398125.1. GTDB lineage: Bacteria > Actinomycetota > Thermoleophilia > Solirubrobacterales > 70-9 > 67-14. The sequence continues at coordinate 5,184 of JBBAUQ010000098.1, forward strand.
CGCTTCAGCTGCTCCTCCTGGGCCTCTCGTCTGCGGGACTCCGAGACCCCGGCCATACCGGCAGCCCGGATCACCGGGTCCCCGGAATCGGCCATCGCCTCGAGATCCGACCTCTCGGACGAAATGAACCGCTCCGGATACATGCCGTTCATGATCACCCGGTCCACCGCCACGTCGATGTCATCCCGCAGGTCGCCTTCCAGCTTCACGGTCTCGTTGACCGGCATCTCTTCCGGCAGGCAGACCACCACTGCGCCGGTCTGCTCGTGGTCGGTGATCAGGTCATCGAGCTCACTGGCCTGGTTGTACATCGGACCGACCTTGGCGATGTTGGCGAAGACGCGAGGGGTGCGCATGAAGCTGACCCCGTGGCCGGTCGCCGGGGAATCGACGATGACAAGGTCGTACTTCCGGCCGTGCTTGATCTTGCGGTCGAGCTGGGCCAGCTCCCAGATCTTGCCGATCGTGACGAGCTCATTCAGCCCGGGGGTGGCGTCGGCCAGG
>JBBAUQ010000099.1:0-4821 GCA_040398125.1 Solirubrobacterales bacterium
ATGGGCGCGGCTGGGTTCGAACCAGCGACCTCTCGCGTGTGAAGCGAGCGCTCTACCGCTGAGCTACGCGCCCGGGTGGATCTCCGGGCACCAGAGGCTAGCCGGAAAGGTGCCGGCAGGGGGCGGGCGCGAAGACGGGGGCACCGCTAGATTGACCCGGTGCGCCTGCCCAAACGGAAGAACCTCTCCGACATAAACAGCGCCTACCGCTCCAGCGCGCCTTATGTGGTGGTCTGCGCCTTGATCACCATGACGATCGTCGGCATCTTTGCCGTCTGGCGGAAGGAGCCATTCGTCTTCCCGCCACTCGGGGCGACCCTGTTCATCCTCTTCGCCTTCCCCCTGGCCCAGGAGGCCAACCCCCGGAACGTGATCGGGGGCCACCTGCTCGGCCTGATCGCCGGCATCATCGCCCTGCTGATCTTCGGCCTGGTCAAGGTCCCCCCCGACACCACTGACCTGGACTGGGACAGGCTCGGGTCGATCCTCCTCGGCCTGACCCTGGCGCTCTCACTCCTGATGGGCCTGAGGGTCCTCCACATCCCGGCGGTGGCGACGGCCCTGGTGGTCGCGATGGGCCTGCTCGCCGAGCCCAAGGACTGGATCTTCATGTTCGTCGGGGCCGTCTTCGTCACGGTGCTCGCCGTGGTTATCAACCGGATCGTCGGCATCCCCCATCCCCTCTGGGAAAAGAACTTCGATGACGAAGGGCAACCCTGACCGGTATCCGGTGGGCCGCCGTTGCCCCGGGCCCGGGCAGTGGGTAGAGTTCCCTTTGGACCGTGCTAGGCGGGGAGTTAGCGGTGCCCTGTCACCTGCAATCCGCTTCAGCAGGGCCGAAAACCGATCCGAGGGGCCGGCCACCGGGGCCGGTTCGCCGAGGAAGGCATTGACGACGAGGTCCCGTGCGACGCAAGCCCGTGAACCAGGTCAGGTCCGGAAGGAAGCAGCCTTAAGCGGAAACTACGGGTGCCACGGGGAAGCCTCGTTTGAGCCGAACTCGGTGGATACGCCCGGTAGCCGCGTTTCGAAGACCGGTCGCACGGTCCACTTTTTCTTCTTCCCTGCCCTGTTCGCTTAGCTGCCGGGCCCCGGGCCTGCGGTCGGCACTTCGGGCACCCCGGCACACCTGCGATAGAGCAGCCATGACCGGTTGGCGGCCACCCGGGTGAAACCGGGCGGTGGTCGGTCCACGGCCCGGCCGGGCTCGCCCGGGTCCAGGATGAAGTTGTTCACGGTGAAGTCCCGGGCCGGGGCCAGGAAGTAGCCCTTGCCGGGCTGGTCCTGAGCGGCGACGCTGACCACCTCCGAGGGCCGGATATCGAGCCAGAAGGCGAGCCTCGGCACGGCCCGGTGGTTGGGCGCCGAGATCGGCAGGCAACCGGCCTCGGCCAGCGGCACGAAGGCATCCTCGTCGACCAGGGCCTCGAGGTCACGCTCGACGATCCCCTGGTTGGAGAGGTCGCGGTCCACCGTCTTCAGCAGATCCACCTGGTTGGGCAGCCAGACGGCGAACAGGACGACCACCACGACCCCTGCTGCCTGCCAGGGCCTTCGCCAGCCGTCCCCCGGGGGGAGAAGTGACCAGCCGGTGAGAGAGAGCGCCGCGAACACGGCCAGGATCGAGGCCGCCAGCATGGTGTAGCGCGGGATGATCGCCAGTCCGGCCGAGCCCATGATCGCGAAGGCGACCAGCGCCGCTGCGGCCGCCACCAGGCCGAGGCCGGCCCGGTCCCGGAGCTTGACGAGGGCCAGCACCACCCCGATGAAGGCCCCGACCATCCCGGGCCACTGCAGCACCTCCCCCAGCCGGCGCGGCCCGTAGAGGATGACGTCCACCGGGCCGGTGTCACGCTCCAGGGTCTCGACCGTCTCGCGGGTGCCGGTAAAGGAATAAAGCGGATCTCCCGTGGTGACCAGGTCGAACAGCACCCAGATCACCGGGGCGGCGATCGCCAGGGCGAGCAGGCCCCAGGACGCCGCCGAGACGACCCCGGGACGCAGCCGGAAGGCCGGCAGGCGAGAGCCCGGAGAGCGGGGCTCCAGCACCAGGTAGATGAAGTAGAGCCCGGCGAACAGCCAGGCCTCGGGCCTCAGCAAGCCGGCCAGGGCCAAGAGGACCAACACCGGCACCCCGGCCCGGGGCCGCCTGGTCTCCACCAGCAGCGCCGCCAGGCAGAGCGCGATGTAGGGGATGTCGATGTAGGCCCTAAGACCATTGGAGAGCATCGGGGCCGTGGTCATGATGATCACCGCGGCGATCACCCCGGTCGGCCGGGAGAACCACTCGGCCCCCAGCCGGTAGACCAGCCAGGCGACCAGGCCGAGGCTGGCGTAGGCGACCACCATCGCGGCCGTGATCGCCCCGTCACCGAGCGGCGCCACCACGGCGCCGAACAGGTCATAGAGCGGGTGCGGGGTCGGGGCCAGCGGGGCGCCGTAGTCCGGACTCATCCCCTCGAAGATCTCGCGGCCCCAGAGCAGGTAGTAGATCGTGTCGTAGTTGGGGAAGCCGAGCGGGAAGACGACCACCAGCAAGGCGGTCACCAGCACCACCACGGACAGTGGCGCGAGCAGCCTGTTGACCCACGCGTTCTCGGACATCGGGGCACCGTACACCGGGGAAGCGACGGCCGCGACGGCCCCGGAATGCCGCTCGTTTTCCCCCACTGACGCGGCTAGACTGGTCTCTTCCAGATGAGTGAAGCCAACTCCCTCTACCGCCGCCACCGTCCGGCCTCCTTCGACCAGGTGGTCGGCCAGGAACACGTGGTCCGCACGCTCTCCAACGCGATCACCGAGGGCCAGATCCACCACGCATACCTGTTCGTCGGCTCACGCGGGACCGGCAAGACCTCGATGGCCAAGATCCTCGCCGCGTCGCTGAACTGCGAGAACGGCGGCCCGACGCTCACCCCCTGCGGCGAGTGCGAGTCCTGCCGGACGATCGCCGCCGGCAGCTCGGTCGACGTGATCGAGATGGACGCCGCCTCGAACCGCTCGGTCGAGGACATCCGTGAGCTCCGCGAGCGAGTGGCCTTCGCCCCGGCAGCCGGCCACTGGAAGGTCTACATCCTGGACGAGGCCCACATGCTGACCAAGGAGGCCTGGAACGCCTTTCTGAAGACCCTGGAGGAGCCGCCCCCCAACACCGTCTTCATCCTGGCCACCACCGAGGCCCACAAGGTGATGCCGACGATCGCCGACCGCTGCCAGAGGTTCGACTTCCACCGCCCCTCGGTGGCCGAGCTCTCGGAAGTGGTCAACCGCGTCGCGACGGCCGAGGAGATCACGATCGACCCCGGGACCGTCTCAATGATCGCCCGGGCGGCCAACGGCAGCTTCCGTGATGCCCTCGGGACGCTCGACCAGCTGGTGTCCTTCTCCGGCAACGAGGTCTCCCTCGAGGACGTGCTGGAACTGCTCGGTGCGGCCGATGCCGACCTGCTGTTTGCCAGCGTCGATGCCGTGGTCGAGTCTGACCCGAAGGCCGCCCTCGAGGCAGTCGACACCGCGGTCCGCGGCGGCCGTGACCCGGCCCGCTTCGCCCGTGACCTGCTCGGCCACCTGCGAGTCCTGCTGCTGGTCCGGGTGACCGGTGAGATCCCCGAGACCTTCACCCCGACCGTGGCCGACCCGGCCCGGCTGACCACCCAGGCCCAGGCGATCGGGCCCTCCCACCTGCTGCTGACGATCGATGAGCTGGCCGCCGCCCTCGGCCAGGTTAGAAACGGTGATGAGTCCCGGATCGCCCTGGAGGTCGCCCTGGTCAAGGCGGCCCGGCCCGAGCTCGATCCCTCTGTCGAGGGCCTGGCCCGCCGGATCGAGAGGCTCGAACAGGGCGAGGGCCCGCCGGTCACCGACCTGCCCACGCCGCCCGGTCCGGCCGCCGTCGCCCCTCCCCCACCGTCTGAGCCGGCCCCCGAGCAAACGCCGGTCGAGCCGGCACCAGAGCCGGTCATCGCCGAAGTGCCCGAACCCGCGGCAGAGGTAGCCGACACCGCCGCGGGCCCGCCGCCAACCCCTGAAGATGAACCGGTCGAGGAAGCAGGCGTCTTTGCCGACGTCCAGCACCTGATCCAGGTCTGGCCGGCCGTGATCGATGCGATCCGGGCAGCTGATTCGGGACCGGCAGCCTCCTACTTCGAGGGGACCCGCCCGGTCACCGTGGAAGGGGCCGGCATCACGGTCGGCTTCCCGCCCGGGGCCGGCTTCAACCTGAGGAACGCCGAGAAGCCCGAGCGCCGTGAACAGCTGGCCGAGGCAGTCTTCTCGGTGACCGGCCAGCGGCCCGAGCTCACCTACACCGAGCTCGAGACCGACCAGGAAACCGGGGACGGCCCGGATGCCCGCAGTGAGACGATCGACGAGGAGGAGCTTGTGGAAAAGGTCAAGGCCGAGTTCAACGCCGAGGAGGTCATCTGATCATGGCCAAGGGAATGGGCGGCCCCGGGGGGATGGGCGGCATGGATATGAACGCGATCCTCAAGCAGGCCCAGCAGATGCAGCAGGAGCTGATGCAGGCCCAGGAGGCGCTCAAGGACGAGGTAGTCGAGGCCTCGGCCGGCGGCGGCATGGTCAAGGTGAAGATCACCGGCGACCTGGTCATCCAGGAGATCGAGATAGATCCCGAGGCGGTCGACCCCGAGGACGCCGGGATGCTGGCCGAGATGGTCCAGGCGGCCGTCAATGAGGCGATCCGGGCCGCCCAGGAGTTGGCCGCCTCCAGGATGCCGGACGTCCCCGGCATGGGAGGACTCGGGCTGCCGGGAACATGAGCGAGGGTCCGGCACCGCTCAGCCGGCTGACCGCCGAGCTCTC
>JBBAUQ010000099.1:4831-5617 GCA_040398125.1 Solirubrobacterales bacterium
CGGGCTGTGCGAGGTCTGCTCCAACCTGGCCGAGGGCCCGCGCTGCCGGCTCTGCGAGGACACCACCCGGGATGCATCCCTGATCTGCGTGGTCGAGGAACCGGCCGACGTGATCCCCCTGGAGCGAACCCATGAATACCGCGGGCTGTACCACGTGCTCGGCGGGGCCCTCTCACCGATCGACGGCATCGATGAATCCGACCTCCGGATTGCCGAGCTTCGGAAACGGGTCGAGGAAGGCCAGGTGACCGAGGTCATCCTGGCGACCAATCCGACCACCACCGGTGAGGCCACCGCCATGCACATCGCCGACCTGCTCCGCGAGAAGGTCAAAGTGACCAGGCTGGCCAGCGGCCTGCCGGTCGGGGCCGACCTCGAACATGCCGACGAGGTCACCCTCGGCAAGGCGATGGCCGGCCGCCGGGACCTGGGTTAACAAATACGGATGGCCGGTAAACCGGCCATCCGGCGGGCTGTGGGGAGCTGACTAACCCTTCACCTGGCGAAAGAGGGCCATCTGGCGCGCCCGGGCGACCAGGGTTCCGTCCCTGGTCCAGAGCTCGGCGTCCTCGGTGAAGTGGCCCTCGGTCGATTCATCGGCGTGCAGGTGGAGCAGCATCCAGTCGGGCTCGCCATCGGGGTCGAGCGGCAGCCGGCGCGGGAAGTGGACGGTGTACTCCAGGGTCGGCGCCATGCCCGGTGAGTCCAGCACCACGAAGGGCGCCGGGAACCAGACGTCGAGGATCGCCGCGGCCAGCTCGGCCGTGACCGGCCGGTCCTCCTTCA
>JBBAUQ010000100.1:0-5407 GCA_040398125.1 Solirubrobacterales bacterium
GTTTCGCTTCCCGACGGCAGCGTGGTGACGGCCGAGAGCAGCGGCGACGGCCCCGTGGATGCCATCTTCAGCGCGATCCAGCAGGCCACCGGAACGGACGCCGAGCTTCGCGAATACCGGGTAGCCGCCATCACCGGGGGTGATGACGCCCTCGGTCAGGTCACCGTGATGCTTCGTGACGAAAGCGGAACGGCCTCGGGACAGGGCGTGGCGACCGACATTCTCGAGGCATCGGCTCGGGCATATGTGAGGGCACTGTCGAACCTCATCGCCAAGTTGACCGATGAGGCGGTCGACCCGGACACAGCCACTCCCTGAGCCCCGCGATAATCTCAGGCCGACTGCAGTAAGGAGACATTTTCAATGGCACAGACGATGTTCGAAAAGATCTGGGAAGCGCACGAGGTCCGTGAAGACCTCCTCTACGTCGATCTCCACCTGGTCCACGAGGTGACCTCACCCCAGGCCTTCGAGGGGCTGCGTATCGCCGGACGGGGCGTGAGGCGCCCGGACAAGACCGTTGCCACGGCAGATCACAACGTCCCGACCGACGGAACCCCGGCTGCCCGCCTGATCGCTGATGAGCTCTCGCGCAAGCAGGTCGAGCTGCTGGAGGAAAATGCGGCCGAATTCGGGATCCCTGCCTACAGCCTGGGTTCTGATTCACAGGGGATCGTCCACGTGATCGGTCCGGAGCTGGGCCTGACCCAGCCCGGAAATACGATCGTCTGCGGCGACTCCCACACGTCCACCCACGGCGCCTTCGGGGCGCTGGCCTTCGGTATCGGCACCTCCGAGGTGGAGCACGTGCTCGCCACTCAGACCCTCGTCCAGAAGCGTGCCCGGACGATGCGGATCAACTACCGGAATGAGCTCGCACCTGGCGTGACCTCGAAGGACCTGATCCTGGCAACGATCGGCGAGCTCGGGACGGCCGGAATGAACGGGTACGTGGTCGAGTACGCCGGCGAGGCCATTCGCAAACTGACCATGGAACAACGGATGACCATCTGCAATATGACCATCGAGGGCGGAGGCAAGGCCGGGATGATTGCCCCGGACGAGGCCACCTTCGAGTACATGCGCGGCCGCCCCGGAGTGCCTGAGGATTTCGACGCGGCAGTAGAGGAGTGGAGCCGCATACCGAGTGATGAGGGTGCCCACTTCGACAGGGAGATCGAGATCGACGCGGCCGCCATCTCACCGATGGTCACCTGGGGCACGACCCCGGGAATGGTCGTCCAGGTCACCGACGCCGTACCTGATCCGGCGGCCATGGAGAGCCCGGTAGAGCGCGATGCCGCCGAGCGCGCCCTTGCCTACATGGGACTCGAACCAGGGACACCGATGCAGGAGGTCCGGCCCGAGAGGGTCTTCATCGGTTCATGCACCAACTCGCGCATTTCGGACCTCCGGGAAGCTGCAGCCGCCATCAAGGGTCGGAAGGTCGCCGACTCGATCAGGGCGATGGTCGTTCCGGGTTCGGCCCGGGTCAAGGCCGAGGCTGAGGCCGAGGGCTTGGACGAACTCTTTCGCGAGGCCGGGTTCGAGTGGCGGGGTGCCGGCTGCTCCATGTGCCTTGGCATGAACCCCGACATCCTGATGGAGGGTGAGCGGTGTGCGTCGACCTCGAACCGGAACTTCGAGGGGCGCCAGGGGAAGGGTGGCCGGACCCATCTCGTCAGTCCGACCATGGCCACTGCGGCGGCGATCGAGGGACACTTCGTCGACATAAGGAACTGGGAATGATCTCCCCGGCCGCGGAGGCTGAAGACAGCCATCGGGAGGTACCGTCATGGAGCCGGTGAACACGATCGAGGGACCGGTCTCGGTGCTCGACAGGAGCGATGTCGATACCGATCAGATAATCCCCAAGCAGTTCCTCAAGCGGGTCGAGCGGACCGGATTCGGTGAGTATCTCTTCTACGACTGGATCCGTGACGGCGAGATTGTCCTCGAACCGAATCCGATCCTCGTGTCAGGGAGCAACTTCGGGTCGGGCTCATCGCGGGAGCATGCCGTCTGGGCCCTTGCCCAGTTCGGGTTCGATGCCGTCATCGCACCCTCGTTTTCCGACATCTTCTATTCGAACTGCACCAAGAACGGCTTCCTTCCCGTGCGACTTGCCGAGGAGCACTGCCAGGAGATCGCCCGGGCCGGAGCTGCCAGGATCGAACTCGACAACCAGACAGTCTCCTGGGACGGAGGCAAGGCGCTGTTCGAGATTGACGGCGAAGTCAAGCGGCGGCTGCTCGGCGGGCTTGATGACATTGCCCTGACCCTCCAGGAGGAGCGTGACATCGAACGCTTCGAGGACGGCCCAGGGGGCACCTACGGCCCCGATACGAAGGCCCTGGCGTGAGCACGACCGGACGGGTCGTCGTCCTCCCGGGCGACGGGATCGGCCCCGAGATAGTTGAGGCGACGAAGCGCGTTGTCGACTCTGTCGCCGAGATCGAGTGGGAGGAACTTCCGATCGGCGGGGCATCGATCGACCTCAATGGGGTGGCCCTGGTCGATGAGGTAGTCACGGCCTGTCGCAAGTCGGATGCCGTACTCCTGGGTGCCGTCGGTGGTCCGAAGTGGGATGAGGCAGTGGCAAAGGATCCGACGGCCCCACGGCCGGAGCAGGGCCTGCTCGGAATACGGAAGGAGCTCGGTCTGTTTGCCAACCTCCGCCCAGTCAGGCCATTCGAGGCTCTGGTCGACGCCAGTCCGCTTCGCCCTGAACTGATCGCCGGAACGGACCTCCTGGTGGTACGCGAGCTGACCGGGGGGATCTACTTCGGTGAGAGCGGCCGACGGGGTGACGAGGCTTTCGATGAGTGCACCTACTCCGTTCCCGAGGTCGAGAGGATCGCCAGGGTGGCATTCGAGGCGGCCGGTGGAAGGGATGGCCGCTTGACATCGGTTGACAAGGCCAACGTGCTCGAGACCTCACGTCTGTGGAGGGAGACCGTCACGCGCGTAGCCGGGGACTACCCGGACGTGACGCTCGACCACCTGCTGGTCGACAACGCAGCGATGCAGCTGGTCGCCCGTCCCTCAGAGTTCGACGTGATCCTTTCCGAGAATCTCTTTGGCGACATCCTCAGTGACGAGTCGGCGATGCTGACGGGGTCACTCGGCATGCTGCCTTCGGCCAGCCTCGGTGACGGCACCGGACCGGGCCTTTTCGAGCCGGTCCATGGCTCGGCACCGGACATCGCCGGAACCGGCGCTGCGAACCCCCTGGCGACGATGCTTTCAGCAGCGATGATGTTGCGTCATGGCTTTGGGGACGAGCAGGCTGCGAGAAACATCGAGGTGGCGATCGATGCGGTTCTTGCCGATGGCATGCGAACGGCCGATATCTACGCCGGCAGTGAGGGTGAGGTCCGTGCCGGAACCGCTGAAATAACTGAAGCCGTCATCGGTCACCTCGAACGCTAGGTCGTCTGCATCGGGCCGGATCGGCTCCGGCTGGCTGGCATGGCGGGTAAAGTGGTGCCTGTCGGCTCGCCCGAACACGTAAAGCACCATGGATAAGGCCAAGTACATATGGCAGAACGGATCGCTCGTCCCCTGGGACGAGGCCACCGTTCACGTCCTTTCGCACGGCCTCCACTACGGAACGGGCGTGTTCGAGGGCATCCGTTGCTACGACGGAGAGTCCGGCCCGGCAATATTCCGGCACCGTGAGCACCTCGAGCGGTTGGCCGACTCGGCCCGGATGTATTTCCTTGACCTGCCCTATGAGGTCGATGAGCTGGCCGAAGCGACCAGGGAACTGATCCGGAAGAATGGCCTTCGTGACTGCTACATAAGGCCCCTTGCCTTTCGCGGCTACGGTGAAATGGGGCTCTACGCAAAGAGCGCTCCGGTCGAGATGATGATCGCCGTCTGGCACTGGGGTGCCTACCTCGGTGAGGAAGGCAAGCGTCACGGGATCAGGACCAAGATAAGTTCGTGGCGAAGGGTTTCCTCCAGCAGCCTGATCCCCCACGCCAAGGCCTCGGGCCAGTATCTGAACTCGATCCTCGCCAAGACCGAGTCGGCACAGGCCGGTTACGAGGAGGCCATTCTCCTCGATGAGAGGGGCTTCATCTGCGAGGGATCGGGCGAGAACATCTTCATCGTCAAGGGCGATACCGTCTCGACCCCGCCACAGGTTGCCTCCATCCTCGATGGCATCACTCGCAAGTCGGTGATCCGAATCCTCCGGGACGGTGGCTATGAGGTCGTTGAGCGCGATCTCGCGAGGTCAGAGCTCTACGGAGCAGACGAGGTCTTCATGTGCGGGACGGCAGCTGAAGTCGTTCCGGTTCGGGAGGTCGATGACCACCCGATAGGTGATCCCGGTCCGGTGACCCGATTTGCCCAGGGCAAGTACGAGGACGCCATCTTCGGGCGAGCGCCGGAGTACATGGATTGGCTCGACCTCGTCGGTGAGCCGGAGCCAGCTGAGAAGACAGGTACAGTGAACTGATGATGCTTCGCCGTCTTGAAGAGCAGTCCATCCGGGCCCGAATTACGGAGGCTACGGGCCGCTAGCCCGTGGCTGCGTGGCCAGGCCACGCCCGTCGTGCCGGCACGATTCCGTGCCGCTCCAGGATTTCTCGAAAGGAAGGCAGTTCAGCAGTGACAAAGGTGAAGCTCTACGACACGACTCTAAGGGACGGGATGCAGGGTCCCGGCATGTCCCTGTCGGCCTCGGAGAAGGTTCGGGTGGTGAAGGCCCTGGACAGGCTCGGGGTTCAATACATCGAGGCCGGTTTCCCGGCATCGAACCCCAAGGAGGTCGAACTATTCGAGGCGCTCGGCGAGGTCGAGCTCTCCCAGGCCATCATCTGCGCCTTCGGTATGACCAGGAGGAAGGGCATGAAGGCCGGGGAGGACGAAGCGCTGGTCATGCTCGGGGAAACGTTCGCCCCGGTAGTGACCTTGGTGGGAAAGACCTGGTCCCTGCACCTCGAAAAGGTGACCCGGGTCTCCCCGGAGGAGAACCTCGCGATGATCGCCGAGTCGATCGCCTACCTGCGGGAGCAGGGCAAGGAAGTCATCTACGACGCCGAACACTTCTTCGACGCCTGGCGCGAGGATCCCGAGTATGCCCTCAGCTGCCTGGAGGCTGCGTCCGAGGCGGGGGCTTTCAACCTGAGCCTCTGCGACACCAACGGCTCGAGTCTGCCCGACCAGATCGCCGCCGCGACGCTCGATGTTCGTAACCGACTCGGCGAAGGAGTCGAGCTGGGAATCCACGCTCATAACGACGCCGGTTGCGGAGTTGCCAACTCGCTCGCCGCTGTGCGAGAGGGCGCCCGCTTGGTCCAGGGAACGATGAACGGTTACGGCGAGCGTTGCGGCAACGCCAATCTCGTCTCGATCCTCCCGGCGCTACAGCTGAAGATGGGTTACGAGGTAATAG
>JBBAUQ010000101.1:0-5385 GCA_040398125.1 Solirubrobacterales bacterium
CCGTTCCCACAGCGGCTCGGTATCGAAGTCCGGGTGATCGGGCTCGGAGCCGATCGCCGTCGGATAGACGATGACCTCGGCCCCGGCCAGTGAATAGGCCCGTGCCAGTTCCGGAAACCATTGGTCCCAGCAGGTCGGGAAACCGAGCCTGGCCGAGTCGACCTCGACCACCGGGAAGCCCGAGTCGCCCTCCCTGAAGTACCGGTCCTCGTGGTAGCCGGCGGTGACCGGGATGTGGAGTTTCCTGGTCCGGGTCAGCAGGCGGCCCTCCGGCGAGATGCAGATAGCGGTGTTGAAACCGAGGGAGCCGGGCTCCTCCGGCTTCTCGTAGAGCGAGGCGTGGATGAAGACCCCTTCCCGACGGGCCATCTCCGAGGCGAACCGGGTGGTCGGGCCGTCCGGAATCCCCTCGGCCAGCTCCAGTCGGGCCTGCTCGTCATCCTCGTTGATCGCGAAGTAGGGCGAAAGGGTCAGCTCCTGGAGACAGACGAGGCGAGCTCCCCGTTCCGCAGCCAGGCCAATGCCTTCGCCAAGCGCCCGGAGGTGTTCATCGCGGTCGGGATTCCAGGACTGCTGCACCGCGCCGATGCGAAAGGGTGTGCGATCCGGCCGTTCGACCCTGGCCAGTGATTCCGGGACCGAATCGATCGCTTCGAGTACTTCGTAATCCGACTGGGCCATCGACCGGAAGCTACCCGACAGCCGGTACCTGCTGGGTTATGCAGTGGATTCCGCCCCCTCCGAGGGCGAGCACCCGGCCGTCTATGCCGACCACCTCGCGATCCGGCAGCAGCCCTGACAGCTCCTGCAGGGCCTCTCGATCCATTTCGGGATCGACTCCCCCGACCGGCACGATCACCCCTCCGTTGACGAAATAGAAGTTCATGTAGGGGACCGCCACCGGGTCCCCGTCAGCTCGCTCGATCCGACTCATCAGGTTCATTTCCTCCACCGTTACTCCGGCCGAGGCCAGTGCGGCCCGGTTCTCCTCCATCGCTTCATGGTTGGGGTCGGCTACATCGGGAAAGGTCTGGATCAGGACGCGGCCCTGCCCGATGAAGGCCGCGACGTTGTCGACGTGGCCATCGGTGTCCGCGTCCTCGACCAGACCATTCCCGAGCCAGATGACGGTCTCTGCCCCGAGTCGGCGCCGTAGCTCCTGCTCGATCCCGGCCCGGTCCATGTCGGGATTTCGTGAAGGGTCGAGCAGACACTGTCGGGTGGTGGCGAGCAGGCCGTTGCCGTCGACCGTGATCGAGCCGCCCTCGAGGACCATCGTGCTCTCGATTCGCTCGATCCCGAGGTGATCGAGAATCCCGGCCGAGACGGCCGCGTCCCTGTCGTAGGGCGTGAAGGCCTCACCCCAGGCGTTGAAACGGAAGTCGACTCCGGCCCGACCCCCCTCTCCGTCGACCACGAATATCGGTCCCGAGTCCCTCAGCCAGGAGTCATCGATCGGGAGCGGCAGGACCTCGACCCGTTCGGCAGTGACCTGACGCCTCGCCTGCTGTTCCTGGTCGGGATCCACCACCAGGCAGACCGGTTCGAACTGGGCGATTGCATCGACGACCTCGGCGTGGGAGCGGCGAGCCTCCTCGATATCCGTTCCCCGCCAGGCCTCGAGCCGCTGGGGCCAGGCGACGAGGGTCATCTCGTGGGGCTCCCACTCGGCGGGCATGGAGAACATTCCGGTTCCGATCTTAGTCCCGAATCAGCGTCGCCGCGATTCGATCTCCTGACGCCCGGAGGTTGGGGTCGAGGGGTTCGGACCTAATCCGGAAGGGGACTGGTTAGCCTGATTAGAAACCTCGAATTGCCCAGAGGTTCAGCAGTGCCGTCAAAGCGGGCCATGTGTACCGGCGGGGGGAGTTCCACCTCGCCCTCAAACGGAACCGGTTTGTCCTGAGTCCTGGATGACTTAAGTGCCTCAATCGCGTAAGCGAACTTTTCCCGCCATTCGGGCAGGAGCTCGGAGTACGTCTTGTCGACCCGGCCCCTCCACTCCGGATAGCGACGGGTCAAGTCCTGGGGCTGATACCGCAGGATGATCTCTTCCACCTCGTCGGTTTCAGTCCAGCTGACCTCCCAGACGATGAGCCGGGTTACGGGGTCCATGTCGATTACTCCTTTCCTCAAGGCGAAGGAAGCCAGCTCGATCCTGTTGGCAACACCGAGTTTCTCGCGAGCCGAATTGATCTGCTTGTCGACGGTGGCGCCCTCGATACCGAGTGCGTGGCCGATCTGAACGCTGGTTGACCCGTCTGCGAGCAGGAGGAGCACCTGGCGCTCGCGGGCCGAAAGGCCCCAGCCGTCACCCCTTACTTCTCCCTCCATGCGCTCCATCTAGTCAATTCACCTAGGCAGTGGAGCTACCCGGAATCGAACCGGGGACCTCTTGCATGCCATGCAAGCGCTCTGCCAGCTGAGCTATAGCCCCGAGGAGACCACCATTTTACATCCGGACGGCCCGTCCGTCCAAAGGTCGGCCTACACCGGCCCGCCGGACTCGGTCTCCGGCGTACCGGGCCGGGGTTCCGAGCGCTCGACCCGGGGTGCCTCGTGCCAGAGTTCCTCCAGGTCATAGCGGTCACGCACCTCCCCGGTGAAGACGTGCAGGACGCAGTCGAGGTAGTCGAGCACGGTCCAGCCGACGTCCCCGGATCGATCGGGGTTGATCGGCAGCAGGGAGTGCCGGTCTTTGATCACCCGGTGCACCTCATCGGCGATCGACTCGGCCTGACGCTCGTTCCGGGCCGAGCAGATGACCAGGTAGTCGGTGTAGGCGACGAGGTCGCGCATGTCGAGGATGACGACGTCTTCGGCCAGCTTCGACTCTGCCACCTCGGCCAGCTCCCTGGCGAACGTCTCGGAGTCAGACGCCATAAAGACCTTCGTCGGCAATCATCTCGGCCACCCGTTGCGGAACGAGGTGTCGGAACGGCTCTCCGCGTTCCACTCTCTCCCGAATCAGCGTCGAGGTGATGTCGATCCGGGGCATCTCGATCGCCACGACTCGCTCCGGCGCGCCCAATGAAGCGCAGACGCGCTCGACCTCGGCCGGATCGATCCCGGGCCTGGGAGCGACCACCACCGTGGCCAGCTCGAGGATTCGCTGCGGTGTCTGCCAGTTCTCCAACCCGAGGGCGGCATCTGCCCCGAGGAGCAGGAAGAGCTCGGCCCCGGCGAAGCGGCCGGCAATCGCTTCGAGGGTGTCCACGGTGTGGGACGGCCCGGGCCGCTCCACCTCGAGCCGAAGGACCTCGCAGTCATCCTCCTCGCGGAAGGCTGCCTCGGCGAGCTCGAAGCGGGTCTCCGGCCCGGGATCGAGGTCGGCCTGCTTGTGGTACGGCTCGCCGGTCGGCACGACCACGACGAGATCCAGGCCGAGACGCCATTTCGCCTCGGCAGCCAGCACGAGATGGCCGGTATGGGGCGGGTTGAAGGTCGACCCGAAGACCCCGATCCGGCCGGGCTCGCTCGCCAGATCAGTCACGGATCTGGCCGTCGCCCCTGACCACGTACTTGAAGGTCGTCAGTTCGCGCAGGCCGATCGGTCCCCTGGCGTGGAGCTTCTGGGTCGAGTTGCCTATCTCGGCTCCCATTCCGTATTCGAACCCATCGGTGAACCGGGTCGAGGCGTTGACGTAGACAGCTGCTGCGTCGACCCCTTCGGTGAATCTCTCGGCCGCCTCTTCCGAGGAGGTGACGATCGCTTCCGAGTGGCCGCTGCCGTGGCGGTTGATGTGCTCGATCGCGGCATCGACGTCATCGACGACCCCGACCGCCAACTTCAGGTCGAGGTACTCGGTGTCCCAGTCGGAATCCTCGGCCTCGGCCAGCGGGGAGCCGGCGGCGGCGACCGTCCGGCTGTCACCGACGAGCTCTACCCCCTCCTCTCGCAGCCCCTCGAGGACAATCGGGAGGAACTCATCGGCAATCGCAGCGTCGACCAGGAGGGTTTCGGCCGCGTTGCAGACCCCGGGGCGATTGACCTTGGCGTTGATCGCGATCCTGCGGGCCATCTCGAGATCGGCATCCCGGTGGACGTAGACGTGGCAGTTGCCGGAGGCCGCGTACATCACCGGGACGGTCGCGACTTCCTTGAGGGCCTCCTTCAGTCCCTCCCCACCCCTCGGAATCAGGAGATCGACCAGGCCCTCCTGGGTGGCCAGCTCGGCCAAACGGTCCCGACCCCCACCTGTGGAGAGGACTACCGAGTCAGCCGGCAGTCCGGCACCCGCCAGCCCCGACCTGACGATCTCGGCCAGGGCCAGGTTCGTCCTCTCGGCATAACTGGAACCACGAAGTACGAGTGCATTGGCGCTCTTGATCGTCAGGGCTGCACAGTCGATGGTCACATTGGGGCGGGCCTCGTAGACGACCGCTACGACCCCCAGCGGAACCCGGACCTTGCTGAGGTGGAGCCCGCTGGCCAGGGTCCGCTCCTCGAGCAACTCGCCGACCGGATCCTCCAGCTCGGCAACTTGCCTCACCCCGTCCGCCATGGCCTGGATCCTTTCGGCATCCAGCATCAATCGATCCCTCAGCGCATCTGCGAGGTCGGCCGCCCGGTCGTCGGCCAGATCGGCAGCGTTGGCCGCCAGGATCTCCTCGGCCCCGGTTTCGAGTCCTTCGGCGATCAGTCCGAGGGCGCGATTGCGCATCTCGACAGGCGAGGTGGCGAGAATCCTCGAGGCAGACCGGGCCGCCTCACAGACCGAGTGGATCTCTGTCGTCGCTGCTTCCATCGCCGGAATCGTAACGACTGGGACCGGGCCGCCCCCGGAGCGGGTCGCCCCGTCAGGCCAGGACGAAGTAGTCGCGGTGGATCACCTCTTCCGAGGCCTGGGGGATCAGCTCGAGCACCTCGCTGCTTCGCAAGCCCTTGATCCGGGCGATTTCCGCTGCCGAGTAGTTGGTTATCCCCTTGCCCACGATCCCGGTGGAATCGGTGACCTCGATCGCATCACCGGCCTCGAATTCACCCTCGACGCCGACTATCCCGACCGGCAGGAGGCTGGATCCCGACCCACGCAGAACGTGCCCGGCCCCGTCATCGATCCTGATCTCACCGGTTGCCGGCTTGGCGTACCTGAGCCACAGCTTGAAGCCCGAGGCCGGCTCACTGCTCGCCGGGAAGGCCGTGCCGGCCGACCGTCCCTCGGCGGCGTCCAGGAGCGTCCCGGGCTCGGTGCCGTTGCAGATCCTCACCCCTATGCCCGATTCGGAAGCCATCTCGGCGGCCGCAACCTTGCTGCGCATCCCGCCGCTTCCGAACACCGAGGTGCGATCACCGATCTCGAATCCGTCCAGCTGGCCGAAATCGGATACCTCCTCGACCAGACTCGCACCGGGATCGGTGTTCGGGTCGGCCGTGAAGAGGCC
>JBBAUQ010000102.1:0-5367 GCA_040398125.1 Solirubrobacterales bacterium
TCTGGTTGATCGCGATCGCAGTGCTCATCGCCGGGGTGATCGATCGTGACACGGGCCTCTACGCCGCCCTCCTCCTGGTCGTCCTTTTCACGGTCAACCTCGCAACACGCGGGCTGGTCCACCTGATCGAATCCGACAGGTCCCGATCCGGGGAGGCAACTTGAGCGCCGAGGCGGTCGAGGCAGTAGAGCCCGAGGAGTCGTCGAAGCGCGCGATTTCGACCAAGGGGAAGGTCTTCCTCGGCCTCGGGGGCTTCCTGATCATCGTGGTTGCTGTCGGGGTCATCTTCGACAGCGGCCTGATCTTCGAGCCCGGCTCGAAGAACGAGACCTTCCAGCCGCAGGAGGAGTTCCTGCTCAAGCCCTGGATACCGATCTCGATCTTCGGCATCGACATGTCGATAACCCGGGCAGTCGTCTACCTGCTCCTGGCCGCCACGCTGACGATCATCACGGTCCTCCTGATCGCCAGCAGGATGAAGGATCGGCCGGGCCGGGCCCAGGCTGCGATCGAGATGGCGTACGACGTCACCAAGATCGACATCACCGAGGGGAACATCGACGACGACCGCCTGGCGAGGAAGTGGTTCCCCTTCCTGGCAACGCTCTTTTTCTTCATCTTCTTCTCGAACATCATCGGCTACCTGCCGCTGCCCACCAACACAGGACATCCGGTTGACATCGCCGGCATCTCCCTGCCTTCGTTCGCCCTCTATGCGGCGACGGCCAACATCTCGATCGCCCTCGTCCTGACCCTGATCGTCTGGTGCTCATACCACTACGAGGGAGTCAGGGCAAAGGGAGCAGTCCCATACCTGGCGAGTTGGCTGCCGGCCGGCCTGGAGGACATGAACCCCTTCGGCAAGGCCGCCATCTTCGCGATCGAGGTCGTCTCACACTTCGTCCGTCTGATCTCCCTCTCGGTCCGACTGTTCGCCAACATCCTCGCCGGACACCTGCTGCTGCTTTTCATGGGTGGTGGACTGGCCGTGCTGCTCGGGATCGCCGCCCTCGGAATCCTGACCTTCCCGCTGGCCTTCGCCTTCTTCATCTTTGAGGTAATAATCGTCGCCACCCTCCAAGCCTTTATCTTCTCCATCCTGACAGCCATATACATCGGCGGGGCAACCGCCGAAAGCCACTAGAAAAGGAGTCCCGACAACATGGATCCACTGCCCATAGCAGCGATTACCGATGACGGCATCACCGCCGCCGGAAAGGCGATAGCACTGGGCGTGGGCGCAGGCCTCGGCTCGATCGGTGCCGGCATCGGCATCGGCTTCATCTTCGGCAAGGAGATCGAATCGGTCGCCCGTCAGCCGGAGCTGAAGAGCGAGCTGCAGTCGATCAGATGGCTCGGCTTCGCACTGACTGAAGCCGTCGCCTTCTACACGTTCATCTTCGCCCTGATCGCCTTCTTCCTGTAGGCCGAGGGAGGCTGTCGTGCCAGAGATCACCGAAGCACTGACGCCGCTGATCGCGGCCACGGAGGGTGGGTCCGGGGAAGGCGGCAGTTTCCTGGTCACGCCCGATATCGGGTTGATGATCTGGACCCTCCTGGCCTTCGGCATCACCTTCTGGGTGCTGAGGAAGTTCGCCTGGCCGAAGATCGCCGAGGCACTCGACCGGCGGGCCGCTCTCATCACGGAGAGCATCTCGTCGGCAGAGAGCCAGAGAGTCGAGGCCGAGAAGGTCCTGGCCGAGTATCGCCAGCGCTTGGCCGAGGCTCGCGAGCAGGCCGATGAGATCCTCGACCGGGCCCGCAAGGCCGCCGAGACGACCAAGGCCGATGCGGTCAGCGAGGGCCAGGCAAAGAGGGAAGAGCTGGTCGAGGCTGCCCGGCGCGATATCGAGGGCGAGACCCGGCGGGCCCTGGACCAGATCCGCAAGGAGGTCGCCGATCTGACCGTGCTGGCCACCGAGCGGGTCACCCGTAAATCGCTCGACGATGCCGCCCAGAAGGATCTCGTCGAGGCAGCGCTTCGGGAGGTAGACTTCTCGGCACTCAGCGGGGAGAACGGCAACAACTGATGGAAGCCATTGCCCGCGTCTACGCCGATTCGCTCTTCTCGGTCAGCCGTGAGAAGGGAACCACGGAAACCGTCCGGGAGCAGCTCGGCCAGTTCGTCGAGTCGCTGCGTGAGAACAGGGATCTAGAGCTCTTCTTCTTCAGCCCGTACTTCTCGACGACGGAGAAGCTCGAGGGGCTCGGTTTGACCGTCAGTGATGCCGATCCCGATTTCATGAACTTCCTCGAAATGCTCATCGAGAAGCACAGGATGCCGGCGATCTTCCGGATCGAGCGGCGGTTCGAAGAGCTTTGGAAGGTTGAGAACCAGAGGATCGAGGTGACCGTGACCAGCGCGGTCGAACTCGATCCCTCGGTCGCAGAGCAGGTCGGTGCCGAGGTGGAGCGCCAGACCGGAAAGGCAGTCGACCTGACCAGCCGGGTGGACGACTCGATCATCGGCGGCCTGGTGCTGCAGGTCGGGAACATGGTGCTGGACGCAAGCATCAAGAACCGTTTGGAGAAACTTCGCCGGAGCGTTGCTCAGGCGGCCTAAGGAGGATCGAGACCGAGATGCAGATCAAGCCAGACGAGATTGCAACAATCCTGCGCCAGCGCATCGAGGGGATAGACCCCGGAAGCGCCGACCTTTCCGAGGTCGGAACCGTGCTCTCCGTCGCCGACGGCATCGCCCGGATCCACGGTCTCGACAACTGCATGGCGCTGGAGATGCTCGAGCTGCCCCACGGCGTCACCGGTCTGGCCCTCAACCTCGAGCAGGACAACGTCGGTGCCGTGCTTTTCGGTGACTGGGACAAGATCGTCGAGGGAGATACGGTCAAGCGGACCAACCGTTTGCTCGAGATCCCGGTAGGCGATGAGTTCCTGGGGCGGATGGTCGATCCGCTCGGCCGTCCGCTGGACGGCAAGGGAGACATCCATGCCACCGAGACCCGCCCGGCCGAGTTCAAGGCACCGGGCGTCGTCAGTCGCCAGCCCGTGCGCGAGCCGATGCAGACCGGCATCAAGGCGATCGACGGCATGATCCCGATCGGCAGGGGACAGCGCGAGCTGATCATCGGTGATCGCCAGACCGGCAAGACGACCGTCGGGATCGACTCGATCATCAACAACAAGGACACCGGCCTGATCTCGGTCTACGTCGCGATCGGACAGCGGATGTCGACGGTGGTCCAGGTCCGAGAGGTCCTCGAGGCCAACGGGGCGATGGAGAACACGATCATCGTCGCCGCCCCGGCCGATGAGGCCGCCCCGATCAAGTTCATCGCGCCCTACGCCGGCACGGCCATGGCCGAGTACTTCCTCTACAAGGGCGGTGCCGCCCTCTGCATCTACGACGACCTCACCAAGCACGCCTACGCCTACCGGCAGATGTCGCTGCTGCTTCGCCGTCCGCCCGGACGTGAGGCCTACCCCGGAGACGTCTTCTACCTGCACTCGAGGCTGCTCGAGCGGGCGGTCAAGCTGAGCGATGAGCTCGGCGGCGGTTCACTGACGGCGCTGCCGATCATCGAGACCCAAGCCAACGACGTGTCGGCCTACATCCCGACCAACGTCATCTCGATCACCGACGGCCAGATCTTCCTCGAGTCCGACCTGTTCAACTCGGGCGTGCGGCCGGCCATCAACGTCGGCATCTCGGTGTCCCGGGTAGGTGGTGACGCACAGACTAAGGCGATGAAGAAGGTTGCCGGCAAGCTCAAGGGTGAGCTCTCCCAGTATCGCGACCTCGAGGCCTTCGCCCAGTTCGGTTCCGAGCTTGATGCCGAAACCCAGAAGACCCTCGCCCGCGGCGAGCGTCTGGTCGAGATGCTCAAGCAGGACGAGCGTGACCCGCTCACCGTGTCCGAACAGGTGGCCTCCATCTACTCAGGTACCGGCGGGTACCTGGACCGGATCAAGACCGAGCGGGTCCAGGAGTTCCTCGCCGACCTGCTCGCCCGACTGAGGGCCGAGCGCCAGGATCTGCTTACCCGGATTGATGAAAGCGGCCAGCTCTCGGAGGAGGACGAGGCCGAGCTCGGTGGCGCGATCGCAGAGTTCGTCGATGATTTCGGCCCGGACTTCACCGCCGACGGCGAGCCGCTCGCAGCCGGTGAGTCGGACCGGGTCGAGGCGGCCGAAGCAGTGGTCGTGGAAGAGAGTGGAGAGGAGGCCGCGCCGGCATCGGCCTGACCGGTCGGCAGAGGCCGACCGACCCGAGGAGATGATCACTACGGCAGCCCGGACAAACTGAGATGGCCAATCGCAAGGAAGTCACCAACCAGATCGCGAGCGTGAAGAACATTCGCCAGATCACTCGTGCCATGGAGATGGTGGCGGCAGCCAGACTTCGCCGGGCCGAGACCCGTATCGCTCACCTCAGGCCCTACGCCCAGGCGATGAGGCGTCTGACCCGCCGGGCAGCTGCCGAGGCAGGAACGATGCCGAAGGTGCCGATCCTGGTCGAGCGCGAGGAGGTGAACCGGGTTGCGATCCTGTTGATCACCGGGGATCGCGGCCTGGCCGGCGCTTTCAACGCAAACATTCTCCGTGAGGGACTTCGCCTGCGGGACGAGTACGTCGAGCAGGGCCGCGGGGTCGTCTTCTACGTGGTCGGCCGACGTGGTGAAGGCGCCCTCACCTTCCGAAACCAGGACGTGGTCGAGGCCTGGACCGGCTTCACCGACCGCCCGGTCTTCACCGATGCGAGGGCGATCGGCGAGTCACTGGCGTCGGCTTACATCGATGGTGACGTGGACCTGATCGAGGTCGTCTACAACCGTTATGTCTCTCCGCTTACCCAGTACGTACAGAAGCTGACCCTGCTGCCCGTCCAGCAGGCTGCAGTGGTCGGTGAGGGCGCCGAAGACGAGGAATCCGGGGTCCCGGAGGACGACTCGGACGCGGCCGAACACCACGCCCTCTGGGATTACGAGCCCGATCCCGAGGAACTGCTCGCCCAGCTGATCCCCGACTACGTGAACACTTCGCTCTACCGGAACCTCCTCGAGTCGGCTGCCTCGGAGTTGGGCGCCCGGATGACCGCGATGAAGAGTGCTGCCGAGAATGCCGAAACGATGATCGATGACCTGACCCTGGAGATGAACCGGGTCAGGCAGGCCGAGATAACCCAGGAGATCCTTGAAGTGGTCGGAGGGGCCGAGGCACTCGGCTGATTCGACCCAGGCAGACCTGGAGCCAGACCTTCAAACAACAGAACCCGGAACTGGAGAAATGTCAGAGAGCAACGGAAAGAACATAGGAACCATCGAAGAGATCACCGGAGTGGTCGTGGACGTGGCTTTCCCGGACCACCTGCCCGAGGTCTTCTCGGCAGTCGAGATCGAGGTCGATGAG
>JBBAUQ010000103.1:0-5341 GCA_040398125.1 Solirubrobacterales bacterium
GTTCCGATTATTTTTCCAATGAGGTCCCGGTTCAATGCGAGCTGGCCTTTGAACGCAAGGGCGCGCGCTCGGGCGGGCTCGCAGCGAAGGCGAATCCCGCGCCGGACTCGCAGTGCGAGGTGCTGCTGTACGAGGATCGTCGTCGGCGAGAGGATCAGCACCTGCTTGCCGTCCGAGGCAGCTTTGGTGGCAGCCCTGATCGCCACCTCGGTCTTGCCGTAGCCGACGTCTCCGCAGACCAGCCGGTCCATCGGCCGGTCGGACTCCATATCGGCCTTGATCGCCTCGATCGCCTCGATCTGGTCGAGGGTCTCACGGTGCGGGAAGCCGGCCTCCAGTTCGACCTGCCACTCGGAATCCTGCGCGAACGAGTGCCCCTTGGCAGCCCGCCGCTCGGCGTAGAGGTTGACCAGCTCGCCGGCCATCTCGGCAGCGGCCTTCCTCGCCTTCGCCTTCATATTCAGCCACT
This sequence comes from Solirubrobacterales bacterium, assembly GCA_040398125.1. Taxonomy (GTDB): domain Bacteria; phylum Actinomycetota; class Thermoleophilia; order Solirubrobacterales; family 70-9; genus 67-14. Next base: position 470 of record JBBAUQ010000103.1, read on the forward strand.
TCTTGCCGCCCAGCGCCGAGAGGGTCGGGCTGGCCGCCCCGCCTGCATAGCGCGAGAGTTTGTCGAGCTGCTCGACCGGCGCGTAGACCCGGTCCTCGCCCTTGTATTCGAGGTAGAGGTAGTCACGGGTCACCCCGGCGACCTCTCGGGTCTCGAAGCCGGCGAACCGGGCTACTCCGTGGTCTTCATGGACCACGAAGTCGCCGACCCGGAGGTCGGAGAAGGCCAGTCTGCCGCGGGCAGTACCCGGTGTGCGGTCATCGGCCTGGAGGCGGCGATTGACCAGACGGCGAAAGGGAAAGACGGCCATTCGGCCGGCCGGCCAGATGAAGCCTTCCCTCAACCTGGCTTCGACCAGGCTCGTGCCCGGAGTGGTGGGCAGCTCGCCCTCGGCCACGATCCGGGCATCGGTCGACTCCATCGCGTACTTGGTCCGCTCGGCCTCGCCGACGGTGTCGAAGGCGATGACCACCCGGTAGCCGCCCTCGGTCAGCCTCTTGATCTCGGCCTCGGCCTCGGCCAGGTTGCGGGCCGGGGAATCGGCCCGGGTGGCCCTGAGGACGGTCCCCTCACCAGAGTCATCGGTCTCGCCTTCGCGCGGGAGGTCGAGGACGAGGTCGGCCCTGTCGGCCAGGTCACTGGCCACATCAACGTAGAGGTGGTGGGCATCCCGGTCCTCCGGCCCGCTCGTGACGTCATCCCATAGGTAGTTGAGCGAGCGCTCGATCTCTCCGGGTGAGATCAGGGCGACCAGGGCATCCTCGGGGACCAGTTCGAGCGGCGGCAGGAACCTGTCGACCGGCAGGAGGTCGGCGAGGTCCGGACCCTCGTCACTTTCAGAGGCCTCCTCGAGGGCCATCCGGGCCAGCTCACGGTGTTCCAGGTCGAGTTCGGCGGCCGGTGCCACCTCGACCCGATCCACCTCCCCCAGGGATCTCTGGGTAAAGGTCGAGAACTGCCTGATCGACTCGACCTCATCCCCGAAGAAGTCGATACGAACGGCACCCGACCCGGTGGCGGTGAACAGGTCGAGGATTCCCCCGCGAACCGAGAACTGGCCGCGCTCCTCGACCTGGTCGACCCGCTCGTAACCGGCGGCCGTGAGTTCATCGGCCAGCACCTCGAGGCTCCGCTCCTCGCCGACGGCCAGCTCGAATCCGGCCGGCCTTAGGGATCTCTCGGGGACGGTCTCGGCCAGGGCACCGGCCCCGGCAACCACCAGCGGGGCATCCCCGGCACTCCCCTGCAAGGAGTCGATCGCGTCGATCCGCATCCCGGTCAGGTGGGGTGGCGGATCGACCTGGGAGGCATACCCCGTGCCGCGGGACGGGTAGAGCCTTACCCTGCGCCGGTCCAGGTAGGCGGCCAGTTCACTGGCCAGCTCCCGGGCCGAGCGGTCATCCGGGGTGACCAGCAGGACCGGACCGTCGAGTCCGGCTACGCGATCCTCGAGCAGGGCCGCCAGCAGGGCCGGCCTGAGCGGGGAAGAGATCCCGAGCCGTACCGGCTCATCACCGGGGCGGTGTCCCGAGAGGGTGCGAGCCAGCGCGGCCGGGCCGTCCTCGGCCAGCAGCAGTTCCCCTGTCCCGACCAAGGACATCGACCAGTGACCCGGGCCCTAACCCAGGCCCGGTCCGCTCCTTTGCCACTCGACCTGGCCCTCGCCCTCCTCGACCGAGCGCTCCACCACACCGTCCCAGCGGTTGAGCATCTCCTTCAAACCGGAAACTGGCTCGGGATCGAACGAGGCGATCCTGCCGGCCAGCTCGAGCGCCGCGTTCTCAGTGGCGGCGCCGGGGGCAACCCTGTTGATCAGGCCGATCCTGAGGGCCTCATCGGCCTTGACGATCGGCGAGGCCAGCAGCAGGTACTTGGCCGCCGAGAGACCACACAGGGTGACCAGGCGGGCCGGGCCGACCGGTACGCCCAGCTCGGCCCCGGGGAAGCGCATCTGAAGATTCGAGCCACCGATCCGGATGTCACAGCCGACCGCGATCTCGGCACCGCCGCCGACCGTGTAGCCATGACAGGCGGCAATCGTCGGGTGCGGGTACTGGACGATGCCGTCGTAAAGGTCGGCGAAGAGCTGCATCCGCTCGACCTGTCCCTCACGGTCCAGCCCCTCCTTGATGTCCGCTCCTGCCGAGAGGGCGGCGTGGTCGGTCGAGGAGACCACCAGGACCCGGACGGCCGGATCCTCGCGTGAGCTCTCGAGATGTGCCAGCAGCTCCCTGAGCATCTCGCTGCCGATCGCATTGAGCGCCTCGGGGCGATCCAGCTGCAGGAGCGCCACTCCGTTCTCCTGGACTTCATACCTGGTCAGGCTCATCACTGTCCCTCTTCCCGTTCGCTGTCTTGTCCGCCGTCACCATTCTCGATTCGCCCGACCAGTCTCTCGGTTTCCGTTGCCGCGGCGTCGACCAGGGCTGCTACATCGGCCGGGGGCTCGGTAAAGGGTCCGAGCACCCAGGAGGAAACCACCTCGGGATCGGTCGAGTCAGGCCGACCGACGCCGACCCTGACCCGCCAGAACTCATCCCCTCCGAATCCGGCCTTGAGGCTCTTCAGGCCGTTGTGGCCGGCCAGTCCCCCACCGAGCCTGGACCGGACCTCGCCGAACGGCAGGTCGATCTCGTCATGTACCGCGATCACTCGGTCGAGCGGGATCTTCTTCGAGCCCCGCAACGGACCGGCGGCCCGGCCGGACTCGTTCATGAAGGTAAGCGGCTGGAACAGGATGACCTTCGGGCCACCGGGGCCGGCCCTGCCCTCACCGAGGACCCCGTTGTACTTCTCGCGGGTTCGGGTGATCTCCCACCTCGCGGCCAGCTCCCGGACGACCAGGAAGCCCACGTTGTGCCGGCTTCCCTCGTACTTCGGCCCCGGGTTGCCGAGTCCGATGACCAGGATGGGTCCCTCGTCGCCCCCTTCCCGACCGGGGCTTCGGCGGAAAAGGGCCAGCGCCTATTCCCCTTCGGAGGACTCTTCGGCCTCGGCGGCCTCTTCGCCCTCGGCAGGCTCTTCGCCCTCGGCAGGCTCTTCGCCTTCCTCGCCGACCAGCTCGACCTCACCTTCGACCTCCGCGGCGACCGGCTCCTCCTCGACCCGCGGGGGCGAGAGGGTGACCACCGTTACCTCCTCGGGGGTCTCCTCGACCAGCTTGACGCCGTCGGGGACCACGACGCGGTCCAGGGAGAGGGTCTCGTTCATCTCGAGCTCCGAGACATCGAGCTCGAGCTTCTCGGGAATGTCGGTGGGCAGGGCCTCGACCAGGACCTCGCGGGTCACGTGGTCGAGGACGCCGCCCTGCTTGACGCCCGGGGCCGTCTCGACTCCTGTCAGCTCGATCGCGACCTCGGCCTCGATCGCCTGGTCGAGGCGAACCTTCTGCAGATCGAGATGGATCAGGTCACCGGCAACCGGGTGGTGCTGCGCCTCCTTGACGACCACGGGCACCGGGTCGGAACCCGTTATCTCGAGGTCGAAGAGGGCATGGCCCCCGCCGAGGACCGTCCGCAGCTCGCGGCTCTCGGCCTGGAACGACACGGCATCGTCCCCCTCGGAGTAGACGACTCCGGGTACTTTTCCGTCCCGCCTCAGCCTGCGGCTGTTGCGACTGCCAAAGGCCGAGCGGGGCTCGGCGGCGAGTGTTGCTCTTCCGGATTGGGCTGCCATGGAACGAAGACAATAGAGAAGGCCGTACCCTCTTGGTATGGCCGATGAAACGAAGATACCCAAGGGGCGAGTCCGGCGATCGGCCAAGCTCGGCTCGGTACTCGGATCGCAGGGGGCCAAATACGCCGGTACCAAGGCCACCAATCTCGTCCGGGGACCAGAGACGGCCCAGGAGAAACTAGACCAGCGTCACCTCGAGGCAGCCGCGAAGATGGTCGAGACGCTCGGCCAGATGAAGGGTGCGGCGATGAAGATCGGCCAGTTCGCCTCCTTCATCGACACCGAGTTCATCCCGGAGGAGTACCGGGACACCTACCAGCAGCAGCTGGCAAAGCTGCGCAGTGACGCCCCGCCGATGCCCTGGGAGGACGTCGAGAAGGTGCTTGACGAAGAGTACGAGGGTCAGCCGATCGGGGAGCTGTTCGAGACCTTCGAGCGTGAGGCCTTCGCCGCTGCCTCGATCGGCCAGGTGCACCGGGCCGTACTGCTCGACGGTCGGGAGGTCGCGGTCAAGGTCCAGTACCCCGGGATCGCCGAGGCGCTCGAGTCGGACCTCGGTAACGCCGGCCTGCTGGTCCGGATGGCCAAGCTGATCGCCCCCGGCATCGATGCAAAGTCGGTCGTCCATGAACTCCGCGAGCGAGTGCTCGAGGAACTCGACTACGAGCTCGAGGCCCAGAACCAGCGGACCTTCTCCCGGGGGTTCCGCGACCACCCCTTCATCTTCGTGCCGGACGTCGTCACCCGGCTCTCACGCAGACGGGTCCTGGTAACCGAATTCGTCAACGGGGTCGGCTTCGACGATGTCCGGGAGATGGACCAGGAGGCTCGTGACCGGTTCGGCGAGATCGTCTTCCGCGGGACCTTCGGAGCGGTCTACCACCTGCAGCACTTCAACGCCGATCCCCACCCCGGCAACTACCTGCTGATGGAGGACGGCCGGGTCGCCTTCCTCGATTTCGGCATGACCAAGAAGCTCGACCGCGAGCAGATCCAGCTGGAACAGCGCGCCGTGGATGCCGCGATCCGTGATGACCCAGAGGAGCTCCGGGCAGCCCTCCATGACCTCGGCTTCGTCCGTGACCCGTCCAAGATGGATGCCGAACGGCTGATGGAACACGTCAAGGCGATCGGCGGCTGGTACATCGAGGATCGCGAGGTCGAGGTCGACCCGGTCGTGGTGATGCGGATGATCGA
>JBBAUQ010000104.1:0-5173 GCA_040398125.1 Solirubrobacterales bacterium
GGGGCGCTGTCGGACCTCATCCGGGTGCCCTGGGCCGACCACATGCTGCTCCCGCTTCCGGACTCGATCGCCCCGGAGGTGGCCGCCGGCATCCCCGACAACGTCTCGGACGGCTATCGGACCGTGGCCGGCCCGCTCAACGCCAACCCGGGGGCACCGGTACTTGTCGCCGGAGGTCCGGCCCAGTCGGTCGGCCTCTACGCCGTCGCGGCCGCGGTCGCGCTCGGATCCGAGCGGGTCGTCTACGTCGACTTCGACGAGCACCGGGCCGAGGTCGCCCGTGGACTTGGCGCCGAGGCGATCGCGATGCCCTTCGACGAGCTGGTCGAGTTCACCTGGGACGAGAGGTTCCCGATCACGGTCGATGCCTGCGCCCTGCCACCGGGCCGAACCCTCGCCCTCAACTCGGCCTCGCCCTGCGGCCACTGCACCAGCGTCTCGGGCGGGCCGACCCCGAACTCGGAGGTGCCGTTATCGCGGATGTATGCGAAGGGGATCACCTACGAGGTGAGCCGGGTCCATGCCCGAACCACGGCCCCGGCCGTGATCGATCTGGTGACCGAGGGCAGGCTCTACCCGGGTGCACTGATCACCCGGACGGTGCCCTTCGATGAGGCCGCCGAGGCGATGACGGAAGACGCGATCAAGATCGTGTTCACGCGATGAGCCCGGGGGACCGATACTCGGACCCTGGCGCCCGGGTCACCGGGGAGAGGAGTTGAGTAGTGACTGACCCAGGACCCCGCATCCCCCCGCTGGAGGCGCCGTTCGACCCCGAGATAGAGGCGATGCTCGCCAAGTGGATGCCACCGAACAGCGGGGTCGAGCCGCTCGCCCTGTTTCGCACCCTGGGGAGGCATCAGGACCTGGCGTCGCGATCGCGTCCTCTGGCAGCCGGGATCCTCGGCAAGGGGCTGGTTCCACCGCGCCTTCGGGAGGTGATGATCCACCGGACCTGCGCGCTGACCGGGGCCGAGTACGAGTGGGGCGTCCACGTCATGGGGTTCGGCAAGCCGCTTGAGTTCACTGAGGAGCAGCTTGCTTCCACGGTGAACGGAAGCGCTGATGACCCGGTCTGGGAGCCGGACGAGGCGGCCGTGTTCGCCCTGGCCGATGCCCTCCACTTCGACAGTACGGTCGATGACGATCTGTTCGCCCGGCTGCGAGAGCACCTGGACGACGAGCAGATCCTCGAGCTCTGCGTTACGGCCGGCTGGTACCACGCGCTCAGCTACGTGATCAACGTCGCCTCGATCCCGCTGGAGCCGTGGGCGGCGCGCTTTGGAGACATGGAGGACAGCGCCGAATGAGATTGATGCCGAACCGCGGTGATAAGTCAACACAAATGAACGACCGAGGAGGAGAGTCCAAATGCCCTGTCTCGAAGTGACCTACCCGGCTGGGGCGATCGACGAGGGGACCCGCAAGGGCCTCGCCGAGAGCCTTACCAAGACCTTCATGCATTGGGAGGGTGCGCCGGACACCGCGTTCTTTCGCGACCAGTGCTGGGTCTACTTCCATGAGCTGCCTGAGGGGATGGTCAACCGGGCCGGAGTGTCGACCGCGGTCCCGATCTACCGGGTGAACGCCACCGTGCCCGAGGGTGCGATGAGCGAGAAGCGAAAGGCCGGGTTGGTGAAGGAGGTGACCGACCTCTTGCTAGCGGCCGACGGCGGTGAGCCCGACCCGTTCCGGGTCTGGGTACTGATCGGCGAGGTGCCGAACGGCAATTGGGGTGCTGCCGGTCAGGTCATCGACTTCGACCAGCTCCGGGAGGCCGCGCGGGTCCAGCGGGAGGAAGCCGGTAACGGTGACTCATGAGCGATGCGACGGCGGTCCCAAGACCCAGCACCGGAGCGTCCGGTTTCTGGTTGACATGGCTTGCGGTGGTGACGGTCGGGGTGATCGCCTTCGGCCTGCTGCTGGTCATTGCGCCGGGGGTGGGGGGGCAGGGATTCAGCCTGCTCGTCTTCTCTTCTGCCGACCGGATCTCGGAGTTCGGGGCAGAGGCGGCCTCCTACATCGAGTTGGCTCATGCCGTCATGGGATCGGTGATGGTCGGCTGGGGGGTGGCCCTCCTGCTCATCCTGCGGGGATCGATGCAGCGGAACCTGACCGAGGGGCTGAAGATCTTCGGGATCTCCCTGCTCGCCTGGTTCATCCCGGACACGACATTCTCGATCGCCTCGGGCTTCTGGCAGAACGCGATCCTGAACCTCGTCTTCGCGGTCCTCTTCCTGATCCCGCTGCTTGCCCTCTACAGGCAGACCCGCACCGTCCAGTAATTAGGTCAAGATAGGTCGCGAGTCTTATCCAAATTAAGCGGAAAGGTTTCTGATGCCGAAGACAGCCGTAGTCGCCCTCTCCTTGGTTGCCGCTGGAACGCTGGCACTTGCCGGTTGCAGCTCCGATTCCGATACCGACTCGGTGCCGACAGCTTCCTCCCTGGTCGGGACCTGGTCTGCCTCCCAGGTCGGTTACGGCAACGGCGCCCTCGAGGGCCCGTACCCCTCTACTTTCATCATCAAGAAGGGTGACAACAAGAGCAGGTCCTTCACCGGGGTTCGGGTCGTCTCCCCTGCGGACGCAAAGAAGTTCGGCATCCCGGCACAGCGGGTGAAGATCGACGGTGTGATCACCACCTGGGGTGAGATCTCGATCGTCCACTCGGACGGAACCTGGACTTTGGAGATGGACGGCGATGAGATGGTCGGTCGCTACCTGGAGAACGGCAGTGACCTGGCCGCCAAGTCCTTGACCCTGAAGCGTGAGAAGTAGGTCAGCGGAGCCGTACCGAATCGGCCAATGAACCTGGGAATCGAGGGAAGGGTTGCCCTGGTCACTGGTGCCTCGAAGGGCATCGGCTACGGGATCGCCGAGGCACTCGCCGCCGAGGGGGCAAAGGTAGCGGTCGCCTCGCGTTCCAAGGAGCGAATCGGGCAGGCGGCCACGGCAATTCCCGGGAGTGAGCCTTTCGTCCACGACGTGTCCGACCCCGAGACTGCATCTGACCTAATCGGTGCCGTGAGGGACCGTCTTGGGCCGGTCGAGATCCTGGTCATGAACACAGGGGGACCACCGATCTTCAGTGAAGCACTCTCACCCGGGTTGGACCAGTGGCGCGAGGCCTACGAGTCCCTTCTGCTCGGGACGATCGCGCTCGTGCAGGCGGTGGTGCCGGATATGGCTGACATGGGGTGGGGAAGGATTCTCAGTATCTCCTCGTTCGTCGTCCGGGAACCGGCCCCGGGCCTCGTCCTTTCCTCCAGTCACCGGGTAGGTCAGCTGGCAGCGCTGAAGACGATTGCGGCAGAGGTGGCTGCTGACGGAATCACGATCAACACGCTCCTGCCGGGCCGGATTGCAACTGATCGCCTGGTCGAGAATTTCGGCAGCCTGGAGGCGGCAACAGCTGTTTCGAAGAAGGACACGCCGGTCGCACGGCTCGGCACGATCGAGGAGATCGGATCCGCGGCGGCCTTCCTTTGCTCTGATCGGGCGGCCTACATAACCGGAACAACGCTGACCGTGGACGGGGGTCTGGGACGGGCGGTCTAGTTACCGGCTGTCTGGCCCGAGGATGTGATCCCCTCCAGCATGAAGACCCCGATCGCCGAGTACCAGGCCTCCTCCAGGGCGAGTACGGCCCCGTCGGCCGCCCGGTCGCTGCCGCGGAGTGCCTCGAACCCGGCCAGGCCCCACTCGGTGGACCAGACCGGGTAGCCGGCCTCGATTCCCCTGGACTGGAGGTCCGAGGCCCAATACTCGACGACCGAGGTGGCACCCCGGACCGCACCCGGGAGTAGCTCGGATCCCTGGCCGGTGACTATTTCCTCACCGATGCCGACGCTCTGCAGGCCGAGGATCGAGTCTGCCTCGACCAGGACCGCCCCGATCACGAAGTAGGAGATTGCGCTGGCTGCCTGGAGAATCTCCTCCTCGATCGGGTTGGTGCCCTTCGGGATCTCCCCGGCAGCCCTGCCGAGGGACCGGAAGGCCGGGTAGATGTAGTCCGGAACACCACCAAGGCCGGTGGCCTCGACCACCTTCTCGAAGTACTGCGCGCTGGCCCGGCCACCCCGGATCAGGAAGTTCGTGTAGCCGGAAAGGAAACGCCTGACCTCCTCTTGGCCCGGACCCGAGGTACCCCCGGCAAGGGCGGCTTCGATCGCATCGGGGCCGAAGACCTCGATCGAGACCCCGGCATCGGCGATCACCCCGGCACGCTCGATCAGCCCGTCGCGGTCGATCTGGCCTTGGTCGAGGTCGTCTCGGATGGCATCGAGCAAAGCGGTCGAGTAGGTGACCCAGCCGAGGGCGACCGGAACGAGCAGCTGTTCCTCGAATCCCTCTCCGGCCGCTCGTCTTGCTGCCGCGGCGGTGGTCTGCCGGGCGGTCTTCTCGAGCGTGGTGATCCGGTCACCGAGCAGGCGGATGGCAGCAGGACGACCGGATGAATCGAGGGTGGAACGGACTTCCGCCCGGGCGATCTCCCGCTCGGCCGCCTCCAGGGCATCGACCCCCAGGGCGTAGGAGAGGGCGAGATCCCCTGATCGCTGGGCATCGGCCGCATCCGCTGCACGGTCCCTGGTCGAGTAACTGAGCACACCGGGGTTGGAGTCCTCGACGAGGCGAGTCAGTCGCCGGTTCAGTTGGTCGGTGGTCTTCCGGGCGACCACATCTACCGCCGCGCCACGGCTGGGCGGGTCACCGGATCCGGGAGCGATGTTGTTGCCGGTGAAGGCCCTGTAGGCGAGGCCGATGTTGGGCGTGACCCTGACCTCGACTCCGAGCGAGCGACCGAGTTCCTTGATCTCGATCTCTTCGCCGGTACCGGGATTGAACTCGGTCTCGGTCCCGACCGGGATCAGGACAGTCTCGTAGCCGTCCTCGGCGGCCGCGCGGACCTTGGTCGCGACGTTGGTCACCGGGCCGATCGTGCCGTCGGGGTTGACCGTGCCGGTCATCGTCACCCCGGACCTGAGGTCATCACCCCTGATCGCGGCCAGGACCCCGACGGTGAGTGCCGCCCCGCCCGAGGGGCCATCGATCGGCCCGGTGACCTCGAAGTCAACGTCCACATCGTTCGGGTCGGCGCCGCTCAGGAGCGTCCCGACCGCCGCGGCCGAGGAGGAGGCAGCCTGCCACTGATCTCCGGCTCCCTCGGCCGCGA
>JBBAUQ010000105.1:0-5144 GCA_040398125.1 Solirubrobacterales bacterium
AGTCCGAGATCTTCGACGACCTGGCCACCCCGATCCTCGGTAGCCCTCTGGACAAGCTCGTGCTGATCGCCGTCTTGACCTCGGCCCTGGCCTCGACCCAGACGACGATCCTGCCCGGTGCCAGGACTTCGCTCTCAATGGCCTTCCACAAGGCCCTGCCCAAGCAGTTCGGTGACGTCAGTCCGAGGTTCTTCACCCCGGTGTTCTCCACCGTTGCCATCGCGGTCCTGGCGATCGCCTGGTACGTGCCCCTGAACGTCTTCGCTCAGGGTTCGCTGTTCGATTCCCTCCAGGCGCTCAGCCTGCTGATCGCCTTCTACTACGCGATCAACGGCGTCGCCTGTTTTGCCTTCTACCGTAAGGAGATCCTCAGACCGGGGATCTGGATTCCGCTCTGTGTCACCCTGTTGGCTGCCGGTGGAGTGCTGATGGCCGTCGGTGGGGTGGCCGACTACTACGACCTGGGATCGGGCTTCTACATCGCCGGGATCGTCGGGGTCGTCCTGACCCTCCTGATGTTCGCCTTCCTGTTCATCGGGGCGAGGGCGATCAAGCCGGCCGTGTTCATCGGTTTCGCGCCGTTGCTGGGGGCCTTGCTGCTGGGGTTCGTGCTGGTTCGCTCAGTGGTGGACCTGGCCAACCCCTCGGCATCGGATTCCGGTGAGGTCTGGTTCGGTGTGACACCGGCCCTGGTCATGGGAGTGGGCTTTATGGTGATCGGAGTGATCCTGATGTTCGTCTGGCGCTCCCTGCACAAGATGCCTTATTTCGCCCGCAAACTCGAGACCGTGCCGGCCGAGGCGGCGGCGCGTGCCCCGGCGGCCAACTGATGGGCGCCGGGAAGACCACCACTCCATCCGGCCGTCCGGATGAATGGGAAGGGAGGCCGTAACGCCATGCCAGAGAGCAGAGACATCCTTGTCGGTTTCGACGGGCGCGCGGGCGGTGTGGCTGCCCTTAGGGAGGCCATCAAGCTGACCCGGGAGTTCGGCGGGAGGCTGGTCGTCGTGTTCGCTTATGAGCCGCCCGCCAGGGCCGGGGGCGAGCTGGCCGACCTGAGGGAAACCCTGCGCCAGATGGGTTCGGAGATCGAGGTCCAGGCCAAGGAGATGCTTGACTCGGCCGGGGTCGAGTATGAGCTGGTGCTGGCCGACGCCCGCCCGGCACCTGGCCTGGCCCAGCTGGCCGACGCCCACGACGCCCGGATGATCGTGGTCGGTGGAGCCGGTGAGGCCCCGCTCACCGGGGCCCTTCTGGGCGCCGTTCCCCACAAGCTGCTCCAGCTGACCGATCGCCCGGTTCTGGTAGTCCGATCGGTAGAGGACGAGGAGTAGGACCCCGGGTCTGAGCCAGGCCCACCACCCGCTGCAGGCAGGTAAAGCAGTGGGATCGTCAAACTCTCACCTAGATGGATACGGAAGCCACCGAGGAAAGAAGCCCACGCCGGACCAAGATCGTTGCCACGGTAGGTCCTGCCAGCTGGGAGCCCGCCACCCTGCGCGAGATGATCCAGGCCGGGGCCGACGTCCTGAGGCTCAATTTCTCCCACTCCGATGAGGAGACCCACTCCCGGGTCGTCTCAGATATCCGCAAGGCCAGCCGGGAGGTTGGCCGTGAGGTGGCGATCCTCGGCGACCTGCCCGGTCCGAAGCTCCGGGTGGGCGACATCCCCGGGGGCGTGGTCGAGCTGGCGGTTGGCTCCGAGGTGACGATCGTCCACGGTGAGGACGGGGGTGACGCGACCACCATCCCGGTTCCCTGGGAAGGGATCACCCAGGCCCTCGCACCGGACTCGATCGTCTACCTGGCTGACGGCTCCATTCGGCTGAAGGTCACTGGCAGCAACGAGGAGGGGGTACTGGCGACGGTAGAGGTCGGCGGCCCGCTCTCCTCCCACAAGGGTATGAACCTGCCCGGAGTCGACTCCGGCCTGGAGGCAGTTTCGGAGACCGATCTCCGCTGGGTCGACTTCTCGGTCAGGAATGAGCTCGACCTGTTGGCGGTCTCCTTCGTACGAAGTGCTGAAGATCTCCAGCCCGTAAGGGCCCGGCTCACCTATTTGGACTCCGACATGCCGGTCATTGCCAAGATCGAGAAACCGGAGGCGGCCGAGGCGATCGAAGAGATTCTCGAGACGGTCACCGGCGGGATCATGATCGCCCGCGGTGACCTCGGTATCGAGGTGCCACTTTCCCGGGTGCCTGTACTCCAAAAACACCTGATCCATGCTGCCGGTGACTGGTCCAAGCTGGCCATCACCGCCACCCAGATGCTCGCCTCGATGGTCTCTTCACCGCGTCCGACCCGGGCCGAAGTCACCGATGTGGCGACTGCGATCTTTGACGGGACCGATGCCGTGATGCTCTCTGAGGAGACTGCGGTCGGTGCCCATCCGGTAGAGGCGGTCAAGTTCATGGACCGGATAGCCCGCTCGACCGAACCCGACCTTCCCTACTGGGAGTGGTTGCTGAACCGCACCAGCCAGGATGAGATGAATGTCTCGGAATCGGTCACCCAGAGTGCCGTTATCTCGGCCTACCGGCTGGACCTAGAGTCGATCGTGGTCCCGACCGCGTCCGGCAGGACTGCGGCCGTGGTCGCTGCCCACCGGCCTCGGGTGCCTATTCTTGCGGTCACCCACAGCGTCAGGACCCAGCGGCGGCTGAGGGTTTACTTCGGGGTCGAGCCGGTCCAGCATGAGCCGACCAACGAGATTCGTGACCTGCTCTATGAGTGCGCCGACGTGGCGGTCGAGTACGGGGTGGCCAAGTCCGGTGACCTGATTGCCATCGTCGCCTCGCTCTCTGACCTCAAGATCGGCACCAACCTGTTCGAGGTTCACAAGATTCCGTGAGCGGTATCCAGCGTTTGCGCCCGGATATGCGGGTGCTGGCTTCGGCCCTCTTGCTCGCGGCACTGGTTCCGCTCGCCGGGTGCGGGACAGATGATCGCCGCTCCCGGGATGACCTGCGGAAGGCAACGGTGGTGCTCGACTACCTGCCGAACGCCGTCCATGCCGGGATCTACCGGGCCAAGGCGGCCGGGTACTACGAGGAGGAGGGAATCGACCTGGAGGTGGTGAGCCCGAGCTCGACTTCCGACACGATTCGGCTGGTGGCGGCCGGTGAGGCCGACTTCGGCCTGGCTGACGGGATCGACCTGGCAACCCAGGTATCGAGGGGCCGGCAGGTCAGGGGCGTGATGGCGATCCTCAGCCGGCCGGCCGGCGGGTTGATCAGTGTGGTCCGCGGTGGCCCAGAGACCCCGGCCGATCTGGCCGGCAAAACGGTGGGCCTCACCGGGGCGCCCTCCGACAGGGCCGTCTTCGAGACGATCGTCGAGACGGCCGGTGGCGACCCTTCGCTTTCTTCCACCGTGGTGATCGGCTTCAACGGGATCCAGGCCCTCAGCGCCGGCAGGGTCGAGGCCTTCACCGGTTACCTTCCTGAAGACGCGACGGCCCTCGAGGCCCGCGGTACCGCGACCCGCACCTTTCCCTTCGACCGCTGGGGCGGCCCGGCCTACCCCGGGCTGGTCGCCTTCAGCTCTCCGGAGCTGATTCGGGATGACCCGGGGTTGGTCCGGGGCTTCGTCGATGCCACCGTCCGTGGCTATCGCGATGCCCTGGCCAACCCGGCCAGGGCCATTTCGGCCCTGGCCGGGGAGGTCGGAGGGGTCGATCGCCGGGTGGCCCGGCGGGCCCTCGAGGCCTACGCGCCCCTAATCGGCCGGCCGGCCGAGGTCGGCCGGGTGGATCCCGGGGTCATCCGCGAGCTTTCCGTTTTCCTTTTGGGGAACGGCCTGATCGAGCGCCCCGTCGCGCCAGGGCGCTACTTCACCGAGAAGTTCACCGGCTCTTACTAACCTTTGGCCATGCCGGTCACGGTCGAAAAGCCGAAGTCCTCTGGACCGGGTTCGGATCTGGGCGGATCCTGGAAGGTGATCGTCTTGAACGACAACCACAACACCTTCGACGGGGTCGCGGCCGCGCTTGCCAGGGTGATCCCCGGGGTTAGCTATGAGCGTGGTCTCGAGTTTGCCAACAAGATCCACTCCACCGGCCAGGCGATCGTCTGGACCGGTATGCGGGAGCCGGCCGAGCTCTACTGGTCGATGCTGAATGACGCCGGGCTGACCATGGCCCCGCTGGAGGAGTAAGGCCTGGACCGGTAAACGAGACGAGGGGCCCTGGGGCCCCTCGTCTGGTTCAGTTCAGTTGGCTGACCGGTCGGTTCAGCTGGCCTGCTTGACCCGGAAGCCGTAACCCTTCTGGGTGTTGGTGAAGGTGGCCTTGGCAGCGTTCAGCTTCCACGGGGCCGGAAGAATGCCTGACGGGTAGTTCAGGAACTTCCGGAACAGATCCGAGGCGTATTTGCAGCCGAGGGCCGGATTGGTCGAGCGGTAGATGTAGTAGTTGCCCTTCGGCAGCACGAGCGCGCCGATCCGGTCGTTGTTCAGGACCCTGAAGGTTCCGGGACAGCGCTGGTACTTACCCGGAGTAGGTGTAGGGCCCGGGGAGCTCCCCTGCTGGACCCGGAAGCCGATCTGCCTGTCAGTCTTGTGGAAGAACTTGCCGTCACCGACACCGATCACGTTGTAGACCCAGGGGCTCGGCAGCTTGCCGTCATAGTCGTAGAGGAACTCCTGGAACCTCTTCGTCGCCCGGGCACAGGTGATCTTCTGGTCGTCGATCAGGGTGATCTTGTACTTGCCCTTGGGCAGCTGCAGCTTGCCGATCACGTCGTTGTGCAGGACGGTGAAGCTACCCGGGCAGGTTGCCCTGGCTGCCTCGGAACGGGCGGTCGACACCCAGAGGGTGGCCACCAGCGCACCGGCCAGGGCCAGCAGGGCGATCAGGGTACGGGGAAGTCTTGCTGCGGTGTTCATGTTCTCCTTATCGAGGGGATGTGAATGGTCTTCGAAGTACTTTCTACCAACCAAGGTAAACCCCTCCCCGGCGCCGAGTTGCGCCTGCTTGGTCGCTTCAGGGGTGACTCCCTGCGGCCAGCCCGGCCGCAACATAGAATCCCGGGTAGCGAACCGGTTCCGGTCCGCGGTCCGCGCCCGTAGCTCAGCTGGATAGAGCGTCGGTCTACGAAACCGAAGGTCACAGGTTCGAATCCTGTCGGGCGCGTTGGCAATCA
>JBBAUQ010000106.1:0-5014 GCA_040398125.1 Solirubrobacterales bacterium
CGTCGAGGTCGACCTCTGACACCGCGCTCGCCACGTCGCCAAAAGTCAGCACACCGACCTGCTGACCTTTGCCGATCAGGGTCTTAACTTCATCGAGTTCCTGTAGTTCCGTTACCAGCATTTCTGTCTTCTTCCTGTTCCCGTCGAAAGCCCTTTACCTGAGCCCGTTACTGGGATTTTCCGATCTCTCCTGTGACCGCACCGGCACTTGCACGTTGGTGGCCTGTCTCGAGGCCCGAACCTGGGTGTCCGCACGGACTTCCCGGATCGGGTTCATCGGAGGGGTTTTTCCTGATTTTTCCTCTACTGGAGGGGAAAACTTGCTTTTCGATTCTAACCGCTTCACTTAGTAAAGTCAATCTTTGTGCCTTCCACCGAAGAAACGTCTGGGTGACCGTTGAGTTGCGGTGACTGCGACGAGAAACGTGATCTGAAGCCGATCCAGCACGGTGGCCCCCTGGCCTGGTTGCGGGCGTTCTGGCTCCGGGCCTATCGCGAGAACGTGACTGGACTCTCGGCGATGGTCGCCTACAACCTGCTGCTCGCGATCTTTCCTTTCTCCCTGCTGGTCCTCTTCGTCTTCAGCCAGGTTCTGAGGATCGAGGGCATCGAGGCCGGGGTGCTTTCCGACCTCCAACGACTCTTTCCCGACGCCGGCGATGAAACCCTGCGCGACATCCTGGGGAGCGTTCGGGCCAACGCGGCGACCATCGGCGTGATCGCCATCCTGGCCTCCCTCTGGATCGGCGCTTCCTTCTGGGGCGCGATGGACACCGCCTTCTGTCGCATCTACCACGTCCAGTGCCGCGGCTGGTGGGAACAGAAGAGGTTCTCGCTGGCGATGCTCGTGGTCGTCACCCTTTTCATCCTCGGCACGGTGATCCTCCCCGCGGTCGAAGGGGCCCTGATCCGCTCGACCGAAAACCTTCCCCTCGGACTGAATCAGGTCCAGAACCTGGACGACGTCGTCCTGGTCGCAGTCACCCTGGCGCTCAACTTCATCGTCTGTTCAGTCATCTACTGGCTCGTCCCCAAGGGACACATGCCCTGGAGCGCCGTCTGGCCCGGGGCACTCTTCGCCACCGTGATATCGGGACTGGCCAACTGGGTATTCCCGGTCTACCTGGAGAACGTCACCACGCTGAACAGGTTCGGGACGACTGCCGCATTCGTCCTGATCGCCCTCGTCTGGTTCTACATCGTTGCGATAACGATCCTGGCCGGAGCGGTGATCAACTCGCTACGACACGAGTACCGGGATACCGGCAAGATGCCCTACCTGATGGACGAAAACGAAAAGCGTGAGTCGGGCGGACCGGGGCAACACGTACCGATGGCCGAGCCTTACCGATCCCTCAGTCAGACCGGGAAACCCGATCCGGGACCAGTTGACGAGGACGGCAAGGACGAGCCGGTCGGAGCTGGCGCATCCCGGCAGGACCGTGCCTGAGCCGGGAATCCACGCTTGAGCGTTGAGATAGAGATCCTGCCCGACCCGGTCGGCGAGTCGCCCGCCAGGGACGGACCGATCGAGTGCGCCCAGGCGGCCGTGGTCACGGTGGACGACGAGCTGTTCGAGCGAATCTGGACCCCGTCGACCCTGGAGTTCCTCGCCCGTTCCTACTGGCGTTTTCTCCAGCGCCGTTCGCTGGGCCTGATCAAGATCGGCTTCGGGCCGGACTCCCGATCGATCCATCTGCTCTCGCGACGGATCACCCTGCTGAAGTTCCACGCGCCCCGTTTCGAGTCCGGAGCCGACTTCGGTTCCGTCGAGTGGCCGATCGACCGGGGGATGCTGGTCGCGACCGAGGGCCAGGACAAGGGCTACCTGAAGATCGACGTCCGCCACCCCGAGGGTTCCTCGGCCGGGCCTGGACGGGAGCGACTCATCGTGACCTCCGAGGTCGCGAATTTCTACCCGTGGCTGCGCGGTTCAGGCTGGTTCACCCGGCTCGGCACCTGGCTCTACTCCCAGACCCAACTCCGGATACACATCTGGATCACCAAGGGCTTCCTCAGGTCGCTCCGCTCACTCCCGGCCGCCGTGATCGGCCGGGGCGAGGACCCCGGGGGCGAGGCGATGAGTGAGGGCAGGCGCTAGGCGCGGCTGGCTTCGAGCTCGGCGACGGCGGCCTGCATCGCCTCGCCGATCGGCGTTGCTTCGACCTCGAACATCTCCATCCCCGACGGATCCCGGACGACCGTCTCTGTCGTCAGGCCCTGGACCAGGGGTCGGGCGACTCCGGTGTCGACCGGGGTAACCAGTCCGATCCAAAGCGATGAGAGGCCCGGCGAGAGCACCGGCACCCTGATCATCAGCGGAGCCCGGCGGTCCATCGCCGAGGCCATCTCGAGCATCATCCCGCCATAGGTCGTGCGGTCGGGTCCCCCGATCTCGATCTCCTTGCCGGTCCAGGGGCCCTTTTCTGCTGCGGCACTCAGGTAGGCGACTACGTCCTTGATCGCGATCGGCTGGGTCCTGGTGGTCGTCCACTTGGGGGTGACCATCGCCGGCAGGCGCTTGACCAGGTAGTAGATGGTCTGGAATGACTCGCTCCCCCCGCCGAGAACGACGGCCGCCCTGAAGTAGGTGACCGGGATCCCGGTCGAGGCCAGTTCCACTGCGGTCTCATGCCGCGACTGCAGGTGCTTGGACTCGCCCTCCCCCAACCCGCCGAGGTAGACGATCTGGCTGACCCCGGCATCGGCCGCCGCCCGGGCAAAGTTACGAGCTCCCACGCGGTCCCGCTCCTCGAAGTCCCCCTTGCTGCCCCGGCCCATCGAGTGGACCAGGTAGTAGGCGGTGTCCACGCCCTGCAGGGCCGGTCCGAGGGTCTCGGGCTTGAGGACGTCACCGGCGACGACCTCGCACCCGGCCTCGGCGAGATCGGCTGCCGCCTCGGGACGGCGCACCAGGCAGCGGACCTCCCTTCCGGCCTCGGCGAGGTGGATGGCCAGGTGACGGCCGACGTAACCGGTGGCGCCGGCGACGAGAAGGCGCTCAGCCATATCGGCCCCCGGTAACCTCGCGAAGCTTCGCCCGGTCATGCCTCGCTTCGACCTTCCGCACGGTCCCGGAGCGGGACCGCATCACCAGTGACTCGGTGGTCGAGGATCCGGCATCGAGCATTCTCACCCCTTTGAGCAGGTCGCCATCGGTAACCCCGGTTGCCGCGAAGAAGACGTCCTGCCCCGAGATCAGGTCATCGCTGGTGAGGGTGCGATCGAGGTCATAGCCACCGTCGAGCGCGGCCTGCCTCTCTTCATCGTCTCGCGGCCAGAGCCGTCCGATGATCTGGCCACCCAGGCACTTGACCGCGGCGGCCGCAAGCACGCCCTCGGGCGTCCCTCCTATTCCCCAGAGCAGATCAATCCCCGTGCCGGGACTGACCGCCAGCAGAACTGCCTGGACGTCCCCGTCGGGGATGAACCTGACGCAGGCACCGGCCTCCCGGATCTCGGCAATCGTCTCCTCGTGGCGGGGTCGATCGAGCACCATCACCGTCACGTCGATCGGTTCACCGCCCTTACGCTCGGCGATCGCCCCGATCACGTCGGCTATCGGGACTTCGAGGTCCAGCAGGTCGGCCGCTTCCGGGCCGGCAGCCATCTTCTCCATGTAGACGCAGGGGCCGGGATCGAACATCGTTCCGCGCTCGGCCAGGGCGATCACGGCCAGGGCGCCCCCGATCCCGCGAGCGGTAAGGGTCGTCCCCTCGAGCGGGTCGACCGCTATGTCGACGACCGGTGGACTGCCGTCACCGATCGCCTCGCCGTTGTAGAGCATCGGGGCTTCGTCCTTCTCCCCTTCGCCGATCACCACCACGCCATCCATCGGCACCGTGTCCAGGAGCAGCCTCATGGCGTCGACTGCCGCCTGGTCGGCGGCCTCCTTGTCGCCCCTGCCGACCCAGCGGGCAGCCGCCAGTGCAGCCGACTCAGTGACGCGGACGAGCTCCAGCGCCAGATTGCGATCCGGCTTCTTCCCTGAGCGCACGTCATGCGAGATGACCGACATCACAGTCAGGCTACAACGGCCGGGGCGACGCCGTCCGGTGGTTCACCGTTGTAGGCTGGCGCCGTGGCTGTCCAGCGATGGGGCCTGACCCTTCCCCTGCCAGGAGTATCTCTCGCCGATCACCGCCCGTTCATGGAGCAGGCGGAGGCCGAGGCCTACACCGATTTCTTAAGCGGCGAGACCGGTGGCCCCGATGGATTCACGCCCCTGGCCCTGGCGGCCGCCTGGACGACCAAGCCCCGGCTCGGCACCGGGATCGTCGGCGTTTTCCAGCGGGGACCGGCCCTCCTCGCCCAACAGGCAGCCGCCCTGACCGACGCCTCCAAAGGTCGTTTCGTTCTGGGAATCGGCGCCTCATCCGACCGGATGGTCGCGGGATGGAACGAGATCCCCTACGAGAAACCGCTGACCAGGGTCGAGACGACCCTCGACTTCCTCCGGGTGGCCCTCTCGGGCGAGCGGACCCGAACCGGGTTCAAGCTCGAGACGGCACCGAGCTACCCGACGCCGATCATCCTCGCGGCCCTCAGGGGGAAGATGCTCTCCCTCGCGGTCGAGAAGGCCGACGGCGCCTTCACCAACTTCCTCCCGCTCGGCGGTCTGGCCAAGGTCTCTGGCGAGATTGCCGATGCCGGACCGGACTTCGAGTTGCTCTGCCGGTTCTTCTGCCTCCCCGGGAAGCGCGAAGAGGTCGAACCCCTGGCCCGATTCATGTTCTCTTCCTACGTCACGGTCCCGGTCTATGCCGAGTTCTTCCGCTGGCTGGGCTACGGGGATGAGATCGCCCCCATGGTCATGGCCTGGGAGGAAGGCGACCGTCAGAAGGCGGCTGCCGAGGCGCCCTGGGACCTGATCGAAGAGACCTTCCTGAGCGGCTCCTGGGAAGAGATCCGGGAAGGGCTCGACCGCTACGTGGAGGGCGGGATAACGCTCCCGGTGGTCACCCCGATCGTCACCCCGGACCGGATGGCCGAGGCGATCACGGCCCTCGCTCCG
>JBBAUQ010000107.1:0-3430 GCA_040398125.1 Solirubrobacterales bacterium
GGCATCGTCCCGCCGGTGCCCTACGACTCGTCGCCGGCCCGGCTGCGCACGGCCTGTGAGGACTCGCTGCGCCGACTCGGCGTCGACACGATCGACCTCTACCAGATCCACCGGCCCGACCAGTACGCCCACCCGGCCGAGGTCGCCGCCACGCTCGCCGGACTGCGCGACGCCGGCAAGCTCCGCGAGGTCGGCGTCTCCAACCACACCCCGGCACAGGTTGCCGCCCTGCAGGCCCACCTGCCCTTCGCGATCGTCACCACCCAGCCCGAGTACTCGGCGACCCACCTCGACCCGATGCGCGACGGCACCTTCGACCAGTGCATGGAGCGGGGCATCGTGCCGCTCGCCTGGAGCCCGCTCGCCGGCGGTGCGCTCGCCACCGGGGCCGGGGTCCGGCCCGAACTGCTGGCCGTGCTCGACCGACTCGCCGAACGCGAGGGCTGCGACCGGGCCACCGTGGCGTTGGCGTTCGTGCTCGCCCACCCGTCGGCCCCCGTCGCCATCATCGGCACCCAGGACCCCGCCCGGATCCGTGGCTCACTCGCCGCCCTCGAGGTCCGGCTCGACCGGGCCGACGTCTACGCCGTGGTCCAGGCGTCCGACGGCGTCCCGCTCCCCTGACGACCCGAGCCGACCGGTGGTCGGCGGGGCGTCAGTCCCAGATGGCGAGGTGGGTCCCGGGATCGAAGAAGTGGAGGTTCTCGACGGCGACGGTGATGTCGGCGGTGCCGCCGGGACGGACCGCCGAGCGCGGGTGAAAGCGGCCGGTGGTGTTGGCCGCACCCTCGGCGACGGGTGCGTCGGCGACGTCGGGATCGCCCGACACGACGGCCGGGGCGTCGAGGTGGAAGTGCACGATGATCTCGGCACCGAGCGCCTCGATCAACTCGACCCGGGCGGTGATCCGGGGGTGGCCGGCGCTGTCGTGGGAGGCGTCCTCGAAGTCCTCCGGTCGCACCCCGACGACGACCGGCCGGTCGTGGTACGCCCGCAACGCCGGGCGGGCAGCGAGCGACGCCGGCGACAGCGGCAACGTGTGGCTGCCGAGCCGGATCGAACCGCCGCCGTCGCCGGCGACCGAGACGGTGGCCTCGAAGAGGTTCACCGAGGGCGAACCGATGAACGCCGCCACGAACACGTTCGCCGGCCGGTCGTAGAGACGCTGCGGGGTGTCGACCTGCTGCAGGTGGCCGTCCTTGATGACGGCGACCCGGTCGCCCATCGTCATCGCCTCGACCTGGTCGTGGGTGACGTAGAACGTGGTCACGCCGAGTCGACGCTGCAGCGCGGCGATCTCGGCCCGCATCTGCACCCGGAGCTTGGCGTCGAGGTTCGACAGCGGTTCGTCCATCAGGAACACCGAGGGCTGGCGCACGATCGCCCGTCCCATCGCGACCCGCTGGCGCTGGCCCCCCGACAACTGCCCGGGCTTGCGGTCGAGGAACGCCGTGAGCTCGAGCGTCCCGGCGGCCTCCCGCACCCGGCGCTCGATCTCACCCTTCGGGACCTTGGCCAGCTTGAGGGCGAACCCGATGTTCTGGGCCACGGTCATGTGCGGGTAGAGCGCATAGTTCTGGAACACCATGGCGATGTCCCGGTCCTTCGGCTCGACGTCGTTGACGACCCGGTCGCCGATGCGCAACTCGCCCGCCGTGACCGTCTCGAGGCCGGCGATCATCCGCAGGGCCGTCGACTTGCCGCAGCCCGACGGCCCGACCAGCACCAGGAACTCGCCGTCGGCGATCGTGAGGCTCAGGTCGTGGATCGCCTGGAAGCCGTTGTCGTAGATCTTGTCGACCTGGTCGAGCACCACGGTTGCCATTGCGGTCGCTTCCTGACTGATGGAGGGTCCTCGCCGATCGTAGTCGAACGCCGTCGCCGGGCTCACGGCGTCGGGGCCTCAGGTGGCCGTCACCGGATCGGCGATAGCGTCCCGACCCGTGAATCAGGTCAAGAACCGCCTGCAAGCGCTCGGTCTGCTCGACCGGGCGTTCGCCAACACCGCCGATGCCGATCTGACCAAGGTGGTCGGCGCCCTGGGCGAGGACCACCTGGAGGCACTGACCGAGATCGTCGACGGCACGCCCGAGCCCGAGGCGATCCGGGCGGCGATCGTGCGTGGCCGGATGGACGGGACGATGGAAGGGGTCGCACTGATCCTGACCGACGCCTGCCTGGCCGACTGCGTCGAAGAACTCGGGCCGGCCGCCGAGCGCCCGAGCACCGAGCAGCTCCGCGACGTCCTGCCCGGTCTCGTCGAGCGCCACGGCCTGGCGATCACCCGGCTGATGCTCGCCTCCACCGTCGCCGGTTAGGCGCCGGCGTCGGCGATCATCCGCGACCTGCTGAAGCACGACGACCTCGTCAAGCTGCCGCCGGCCGAGGAACGTCCCGGCATGCCGCTGCTCCAGTCGGCGAAGGCCGACGACGCCGAGCGCGAGGCACTGAAGGCCAAGCGCAAGGACCTGCGTCAGCAGAAGCAGGCCGCCGCCCGCGCCCGGCGCGAGCAGTCGGCCAACGCCAAGCGCCGCTGAGCCGTTCCGCAGTCCACCCGGTGCCGTTGCTGCAGCGGTCAGGGGCGGCCCGAGCAGCGAGCCTCGTGGGCGAGCAGCCAGGACTTGGTGTCGAGGCCGGCGGCGAAGCCCGTCAGGCGTCCGTCGGCGCCGACCACCCGGTGGCACGGGACCACGATCGGGATCGGGTTCCGTCCGTTCGCCGCACCCACCGCCCGTGACTTGCGGGCGTCGCCCAGCCGACGGGCCTGTTCGCCGTAGGTGATCGTCTCGCCGAACGGGATCGTGCGCAGCACCGCCCACGCCTCCTGCTGGAACGGCGTGCCGGACGGAGCGAGCGGCAGGTCGAACCCGGTGCGCTCACCGGCGAAGTACTCCGCGAGTTGGTCGGCCGCACGGTCGAGCACCTCGTGGCCGCCCCGCCCGACCACGACCGGTGCATCCGTTCCGGCCGACTCGCCCGGCCAGGCGATCGCCACGAGTGCCGACGCATCGGCCACGAGTCGCAGGTCGCCGACCGGCGTCGACATCGTCGTCGACCAGCGCTGTACAGCGTCGACGACCCGACCCACGGTCAGCCCTTCTTCCGTTCGAGCAGTTCGCTGACCGCCTTGCCGTCGGCCTGGCCCCGGCTCGCTTTCATGATGTGGCCGACGATCGCCCCCATCGCCTTGGCCTCACCGGAGCAGTACTTGGCCCACGCCTCGGGCTGGGCGGCGATCGCCTCGTCGACGAGCGTCTCGAGGGCGCCGGTGTCCATCGCCTCGAACCCCTTGGCAGCGGCGATCGAGGCTGCGTCGCCACCGCCTCGTTCGAGCAGTTCGGCGAGCACGGCCTTGGCCTGCGTCGCCGTGAGCTTGCCGTCGACCTCGAGGCGGGTCAGCCCGGCGAGGTCGGCGGCCGGCAGCGCCGGC
>JBBAUQ010000107.1:3440-4992 GCA_040398125.1 Solirubrobacterales bacterium
GCTCAAGATGCCGCGGACGTCGTGCTCGGGGCGCGGACCGGCCTCGGCGAAGGCCTCCTTGAGGTGCACCACCGCCCGGCCGAGATCGCCTCCGGCCCCGGCGACGGCGAGCGCGTAGTCGTCCTGGCCACGGTCGACGATCACCGACACGGCGTCGCCGGCGGCGGGCAGGCCGGTCGCCTCGGCGAGGCGGGTCCGGCGGGCGGCCGGCAGCATCGGCAAGCCGACGCGCACCCGCTCGACCCACTCGGGATCGGGGACGAGCGGCACGAGGTCGGGCTCGAGGAAGTACCGGTAGTCGTCGGCGTCCTCCTTGTCGCGCAGGGTGTGCGTCTTGCCGTCGCCCTCGTCCCAGTGGCGGGTCTGCTGGCGGACGGCCTCGCCCGACTCGATGAGGAGGATCTGCCGCTTCGCCTCGTACTCGATCGCCCGTCCGACCGAGCGGACCGAGTTGACGTTCTTGATCTCGCAACGGGTGCCCAACTCCGCACCGGGCCGCCGGACCGAGACGTTGGCGTCGACCCGCATCGACCCTTCCTCCATCTTGGCGTCGGAGGCGCCGATGGCGAGCAGGATCGCCCGGAGTTCGGTGACGTACTGGCGGGCCTGCTCGGGCGAGCGGATGTCGGGACGGCTGACGATCTCGACGAGCGGCACACCCGCACGGTTGAGATCGATCAGGGAGTGCTCGGCGCCGTGCACCCGGCCGCTGTCACCGGCGTGGACGGTCTTGCCGGCGTCCTCTTCGACGTGGGCCCGTTCGACACCGATCCGGGTGCCGTCGGGGAGGTCGAGCCAGCCGTCGACGTTGAGCGGGTCCTCGTACTGGCTGATCTGGTACGCCTTGGGCATGTCGGGGTAGAAGTAGTTCTTCCGGGCGAAGGTGCACGGCTGCACGCTGCAGTTGAGCGCCAGTCCGATCCGCATCGCCAGTTCGACGGCGTGCCGGTTGAGCACCGGCAGGGCACCGGGCAGGCCGAGCGTGACCGGGTCGATGTTGGTGTTCGGCTCGTCACCGAACCGGTTCGGCGAACCGGAGAACAGCTTGGTCCGGGTGGCGAGCTCGACGTGCACCTCGAGGCCGACCACCAACTCGTATCCGTTCCACTCCCACACGTCGCTCACGCCACGACCTCCCCGGCACGACGGGTGCCCGCCTGCTGACGGGCCTCGAGGGCGGCGGCGACCTGGATCATCGTGGCGTCGGCGAGTGCGGGGGCGATGATCTGCACCCCGACCGGCAGGTCGTCGGCGCCGGTCCCGAACGGGACGCTCATCGCCGGGTCACCCGTGAGGTTGGCCGGGATGGTGTAGGTGTCGCACAGGTACATCGCCAACGGGTCGGCGGTCTTGTCGCCGAGCGGGAACGCCACGCTCGGCGACGCCGGGGTCAGCAGCACGTCGCAGTGGCGGTACGCCGCGGCGAAGTCGTCGGCCATCAGCCGCCGGATGCGCAACGCCTTGCCGTAGTAGGCGTCGTAGTAGCCGGCCGACAGCGCATACGTGCCGAGCAGGACGCGGCGCTTCACCTCGTCGCCGAACCCGGCGGTGC
>JBBAUQ010000108.1:0-1618 GCA_040398125.1 Solirubrobacterales bacterium
AAGGATCAACAGGCCGAGCACGACTCCGGCATGCCGCGCGGCGATCGTCCAACCGCCGTGCAGCGAGACTTCGGAACGGTCCCTCAGGGCCTCTTCGGTGAGGGCCGAAAGGACCAGTGAGAGACCGAGCCCGGCGAGGATCTGGGGCGGGATGACGTAGACGACCTCGGCTCGCGGGAGCAGTCCCAGGGCGGCGAGGCCGCCAGCCAAAAGGACTGCCCCGGCGGCCGCCCGCATCCTTGCCGAGGGGATGCCGCGGCCGATTCGGGCACCGACCAGTGCCGAAAGGGGCAGCACCGTCACCACGAGGGCTGCCTCGATCGGAGTCAGCAACCAGCCCTCGATCAAGAGGAGGACCACGAGAAAGAGGGCAGCCGCGATCGCCGCCGAGACCAGGGCCAGGGCGGCGTTGGCCGGAAGATGAGGCCGATCATTTGGACCGGAAGGCATCTCACGGACTCGCCACTCCCTGGTCTCGGTCGTCACGGCATCACGCAGGGGTGAGGCGGCGATCAGGGCAATCGGGACCTGGATCAGGAATATCGACTGCCAGGAGACCAGCTCGGTCAGCAGGCCACCTACCCCGGGGCCTACCGCCGCACCGATTGCCCCGGCCCCGACCCAGACTGCGAGGCCCCTGCGCTCGCTACCGGTGCTCGCGATCAGCAGTTCCAACGCCGAGGTGACGGCCACCGCGCCCCCGGCAGCCTGGACGACGCGGCCGGTCAGGAGTGGTCCGAGATCGGAGGCCAGCCCACAGGCGAGACTGCCCCCGGCGAATACCGCGAGGCCGACCGCCGCCGAGCGCCCCGGACCGAACCGGCGGGCGAACCATGCCCCGGGCACCGCCATCAGGGCGATCGCCAGGTTGAAACTGATCAGGACCCAGGAGACGCCCTCGATCGAGGTGTCGAACTGCCGGAATATCTCGGGCAGGGCGAGAACGACGATCGATGAGTCCGAGAGGACCAGCCCCACACCGGCAGCTAGTGCAAGGGTCCTGAGGGTGCTCAATAGCCCAGCTCCAGTTCGTAGGTATGCCTGTATTCGCGCTGTTTCTGCAGGACGTTCTTCACGTATGCCCGGGTCTCGGGAAAGGTGATGTCCTCGACCGCCATGCCGGCACCGCCCCAATCGTCGGCACGAGCCGGTCCGGCGTTGTAGGCAGCCAGGGCGGCAACGGGATCGTTGTCATAAAGGTCCAGGAGCAGCGCCAGGTAGAAGGTCCCGTACCGGATGTTGATGTCGGGATCGGAGAGGTCGTCGACCTCGAAGGTGGTACCGCCACTCAGTCGCTCGATCTCTTCGGCCGTAGTCGGGGTGACCTGCATGAGACCACGGGCACCTGCGCGGGAAACCTGGTCCCTGAACCGTGACTCGTTGTAGATCACGGCCGCGATCAGCGCCGGATCGACCTGCTTGTCGCGTGACTGCTGACGGATGATGTCGTCGTGGCGGAGCGGCAGGGTTACTTCACGGACACCTTTCTCGAAGTAGTCCGACAGCAGGAGGACCGCCACTACGGCGACCGCCACGAGCCCGAACAGCACGAAGACAGACCGGATCGATCCGGGGCCCCGACGGCCGGAAGTCCGCCGCCCAGATGCTCGCCTGGCTG
>JBBAUQ010000108.1:1628-4939 GCA_040398125.1 Solirubrobacterales bacterium
AGGCTAGGTCGGGCGAACCTCAATGCCGAGGCCTGTCAGCAACTCGCCGAGGGACGCCTCGAGATCCGCGACCGAGCCGTCATTGACCACGACATGGTCTGCGCGAGAGGCTTTTTCGACCTGGGAGAGCTGTCTCCGCTCCCTCCCCTCGAGACCGGCGTGTCCCCGCTCACCGGCCCTGGCCCGCCGAAGTTGCTCGTCGGCCGTAACCGCGACGGTAGTGTCAAATCTCCCGGCGAGTTCGCCCTCGAAAAGGAGTGGGACCTCCACCACCGCCACGCCGATCGGGCTGTCGGCCTCACCGAACCAGGTCGCCAGCTCGTCCCTGACCAGCGGGTGGACCCGTTCCTCGAGCCAGGCGAGCTCGGTGGGGTCGTTGAAGACCCTGGCCCCTATCGCCTCCCGGTCAGCCTTCCCGTCCGAGACCACATCGGGGCCCCAGCGCTCCGCCAAGTCACTCAGCAGCGGTTCGCGGTCGAGAAGACCGTGAACGATCTCATCACTCGATACGACCGCCGCACCGAGCCGGCCAAAGGCAGCGAGTGCCTCCGACTTCCCGGCGGCGACGCCCCCGGTCAGCCCGATCGTCAGGACTGGCTGTCCTCCCCGGACTCCCCTTCGGAGTCTGACCCGTCCTCGGTCACCGTCTCCTCCTCGGTCACCTCGACCTCTTCACCGGCCTCATCGACGACCTCTTCCTCGGCAACTTCTTCCTCAGCAACTTCTTCGGCGCCCAGGGATTCCTCACCGTCGACTTCCTCGACTGCATCCTCTTCTGCCTCGATCTCGGCCGACTCGTCGGCGACGACCTCTTCGGCCTCTTCGACGTCAGTGGCCACCTCGGCTGCCTCTTCCTCGGCCTCTGCCTCGGCTTCGTCTGCCGCTTCTGCCGGAGTCTCGGGTGCCTCAGAACCTTCATCGGCCGCCGCCTCGGCTGACTCCTCGCCGTCGTCAGAAGCTGCCTTGATCTGCTCGCCGAGATCCTTCAGGAGCATGTTCTGGCCCTCGACCCGCTTGACACTGAGCGAGAGTCGCCGGCGCTCTTCATCGATCTCGAGGATCTTCACGTTGAGCCGGGTCCCGACCTCGACCACATCCTTGGGGTTCTCGACGTGGTGGTCGGCCAACTCGGAAATGTGGACCAGGCCCTCGACCCCGTCGAGGATCTCGACGAAGGCACCGAACTCGACCACCTTCGTGACTACACCCTCGAGGACGTCACCGGGACGATAGGTGCTGACGACGCGCTGCCACGGATCCTCCTGGGTCTGCTTCAGCCCAAGCGAGATCCGCTGACGGTCGTAGTCGATGTCGAGAACCTTGACCCTGACCGTGTCGCCGATCGAGACCACCTCGGAGGGATGGGTCACGTGGCTCCAGGAAAGTTCGGAAATGTGAATCAGGCCATCGATTCCCTCGAGGTCGACGAAGGCACCGAAGTCGACGATGTTGGAGATCTTGCCCTCGACGATTTCGCCCTTGTCGAGACGGTCGAGGATCTTGTTGCGGACTTCCTTGCGTTCCTCTTCCAGGACCTCGCGCCGCGAAAGGACGACGTTGTTCCGGTTCCGGTTGAGCTCGATGACCTTGCTCTCGAGCGTCTGGCCGAGGAACTCATCGAGGTCATGAACCCGCCTGATGTCGACCAGGGAGGCCGGCAGGAAGCCCCTGATGCCGAGATCGATGATCAGGCCGCCCTTCACGACCTCGATCACCTTGCCCTCGATCGGCTCACCCGACTCCGATGCTGCCTCGATCTTTCGCCAGGCCTTCTCGAAACGGGCCCGCTTCTTTGACAGGATCAGGCGGCCCTCGGAATCCTCCTTGGTGACGACGAGGGCCTCGACTTCCTCTCCGAGATCCACCTCGTCAGCGGGATTCACCGACTTCCTGATCGACAGCTCACTGGAGGGGATGACCCCTTCGGACTTGTAGCCGATGTCGAGCAGGACCTCGTCCCGATCGATGCGTACGACCTTGCCGTTGACCACGTCGCCTTCCTCGAAGGAGACGATCGTCGCGGCGTAGTTCGGGACGACCTGGCCGTCCACTTCGAGCAACAGGCCGTTGGACCCCTCGACGGGATCGCCTTCGGGCGCTGCCAGTAGCGTTGTTTCCGCTGAACTCACGAGTGGTGATAATGGCAGAACGACCGCTTCCCCGCCTCACAGCGGGGAATGTGCGAACTTTCACGACGCCGTAATGACAGTGCGGAAGACAAAGCGCGGGGCCTCACGGACCGATCTCGGCGGTCGACACGACCTGCTGGTCTGCGGTGCATCCTTCGCCGGGCTGATGGTGGCTCGCCAGGTGGCCGGAACGGGTGCCGATGTCCTGGTGATCGACCGGTATGAAATCGGTGAGCGCCAGACCTCGGCCTGTGCCGTTCCGAGCTCGTGGCTGGAAGCGCTCGGCCTGCTCGACGCCGAGCAGCAGCGCTTCGAGGAGCTGGTCGTCCACACAGCCTCCAACACCAGCCGGATCGGGCTTCCATGGCCGATCTCGACCTTCGACTACCGGACGCTCTGCGACCTGCTCTGGGCAGATGCAGACGCCACCTTCGAGACCGCGAAGGTGGAGGGTCCCGGTTCGGCAGATCCCGGGGGCCCGGTCGAGGTGAGGACCGACCGCGGCACCATTTCGGCAGCGCTGGTGGTCGATGCGATGGGTTGGCGCCGGATCCTCGCCCCCGATGGCGGTTACCAGCCACCTGACGCCCCGCTCTCACGGGGGCTCGAGGTCCATCCGGCCGGCACGGGCCGGGATCTCGAGGTCTGGATCGAACGTCGCTACGTGCCTGCCGGCTACGGCTGGTCGTTTCCGGCCGGAGAGGAACTCCGGGTCGGGGTCGGGTCTTTCGATCCTGGGTACCACGTCCGCAAACCGACCGAGGCGCTGGCCGGCGACCTCGGCCTGGGGGCCGATGGCTGGCAGGGAAACTGGATCCCCCACCGGCTGAGGGAAGCAACGGCCGGCCCGGTCTTCTTCGTCGGGGACTCTGCCGGTCACTGCCTGCCACTGACCGCAGAGGGGATCAGGCCTGCCTTCTACTTCGGAATGGCCCTCGGTGCCGAACTGAAGGCGGTGATCGAGGGTCACCAGGACCGCGACCGGGCGCTCTCCTCCTACCACCGCTTCAATGAACTCCACCGGAGCCGGTTCGAGGGACTGCTGCGGGCCCAGAGACTCCTGCCGCGGATCCCGCCCCGCCTGCTGGGACCCCTCATGTCGAGGCTCGAATCGCCGGACTTCGCCGACTGGGCCTTCGGCAAGTACCTCGACGTCGCCCCACCCGGCTTCGTCTCGGCAAT
>JBBAUQ010000109.1:0-4898 GCA_040398125.1 Solirubrobacterales bacterium
TCATGGCCCCGCCCACCTTGCGGAAGAACTTGTTGGTGAGCATGGCGCCGCGACCAATAGTCAGTTCGTCCATGGCCTTCCCGGCTTCGGGACTGGGCACCAGGGCCGGAAGCGAATCGATGACGATCGCATCGACCGACTTAGACTCGGCGAACGCAATGACCGCGTCGAAGGCCTCCTCCATGCCGGTGGTCTCGACGACTATGACGCGGTCCTGGTCGACCCCGCACATCTCCGCGTATTGAGACACCCAGGACTCAGCGGCCACCCACACGGCTGTGAACTCGGGGTTCTTCTGCTGGTTGGCGGCAATGGTCTTCAGCGCCAGCATCGTCTTGCCGTGGCTGGGCTCGCCGATCAGTTCGGTCCACTGGTTACCGGGCAACCCGCCGCCCAGGATGTAGTCCCAGGTCACGCTGCCGGTGGTGAAGCGGGGGAAGACGTCAGTGCGGATATCAGATCCGATAACGATGACATCCCCGCCCATCTTCTTGTTGAGTGCCGCAATGACGCGCTGGGCTTCTGCGTTGATCATGCTGGTGGGGCTCCTTGCATCTCTCGTCCGGGCGTGAATCCGCAGGCGTAGCAGCGGGGGGCGGGTGCGGCCATGCCACGGTCAGACATGACCGTCCCCGTGTTGGATCGGCTGAAGAAGAGGTCGCTGCCGCAGTTGGGGCACATCCCTGTGCCTTCCCGCGCAGCCTGGCTTCCCTGCCAGTGAGTAGAAGCCTCGGCAAAGTTGTCGGGCGTCACCTGGATGCTGGGCGCATTGCGGGGAGTCTGCTCAGGCAAGCGGGGGAGGGTGCGGTCCGGAGGCCGCACGGCGGGCGGCGGTGCCGCAGGCGTGCTGCCCAGTTTCTTCTCCCACCACCCCGAACTCATCGGACGACCTTGATGAGGTCGAGTTCCTCCAGTTGCGACAGCACGCCGAGGGTGCAGGAGATGGACACCTTGGCAACCCAGGCCGCCATGGCCTCCTGCTCGTCCTTGCTGAGTTCCTGCCCGGCCACGGTGTCGAAGTACGCCATGACACCCGAGGAGAGGGAAGTGGCAAAGTAGGTGACCAACGGCAGCAGGTGGCCGATCCTTCTCGACCGCGCCTCCGACGCCTCCACAGCCGACTCAGTGATCTCCGGCAGACCAAGCAGCATGCTCAACTGCTGCGCCTCAATCAGTCGACTGTCCAGCAGGAAGTCGCGGATGATGACCGAGGAATCGAGGGCCGAGAGCCGCTCGACCTTCTTCTTTGTCTTTCTGAACTGAATGTAGTCCTTGATCACTTCGCGTCTCCCCACCGTGCGGCGATGTTGACTTCGGCAACCAGCGGGACCTGAAGCGTCACGAAGGACTGCCTTTCCATGGCGTGCTTGACTTTGGCGGCCGTCTCTTCGGCCAGGTGCTCGGGCGTGACAACGACCAATTCGTCGTGGACAGTCAGGGTGAGATAGGCACCTTCGGGTATGGCGCGATCGGTGGCGACGAGCGCCATCTTCATAATGTCGGCCGCCGTTCCCTGGATCAGGGTGTTGAACGCCTGGCGCTCGGCCTTGCGGCGAATCCAGTAGAGGTCGTTCCTCAGGTCCGGCAGATATCGCCGACGGCCGCAGGGGGTGGACACATAGGGGTCTCCTTCCTTCCTCAGTGCCGTGGCGATCACGCGGCCCTTGAGCAGGTCAACCTTGGGGAACTGTGCGCCGAACTCTTCCAGCAGCAGTCGAGCCTCGTCGAACGTGCATCCGATGGACTTGGCGATCTTCTCCGGGCCCACCCCGTAGGCGATCGACAGGACGAGGACCTTGCCCGCCTTACGGTCAACGCCCATGCGCTCGCCGATGGCCGTATAGATGTCACCACCAGACCTGTAGGTGTCGAGCATGATTGGGTCCCGGGAGAACCCAGCGATGAGCCGGGGCTCGATCTGCGAGTAGTCCGCGACGACCAGCAGGTGGCCGTCGGGAGCAGCAAACAGGTTGCGAATGGCCTTGCCATACGCGGTTCCGGACCCGGGCACGTTCTGCAGGTTGGGGTTGGACGAACTGAAGCGGCCCGTGGCTGCTCCGACCTGATTGAAATCAGTGTGGATGCGTCCGGCGTCGAGCAGCGCGGTGGAGTTCTTGTCCTTGCGCTTGCCCTCCAGATACGGCAGGACGTAGGTGCTCAGCATCTTGGACAGCGCAGTGTGCTCTAGGAGTTGGTCGACCAAAGCGTCCTCGCCTCGGAATGCCTCCAGGGCGTCCGCGGACACGCTGTAGTCGGAGATCTCGATGGGCTTCTTGGCCCGCTCCTTCTCCTTGCCGCCGGGAGTCAAGACCGTGGGAGTCAGACCACGACCGCCCTGGTCCTTGGGACCGAAGAGCACCTTCTGCTTCTCTGAGTTGGATGTCAGAGTGAATCGTCGGCCCGCGGTTTGAAACAGATTCTCCTTGGCGACCTCGATGTCGCCTTCCAGTTTCAACTTCAGGTTGACGAGGGAGTCCTGATCGAGGGGCACCCCGCGGAGTTTCATGTTGGTGACCACGGGCAGAACGTCCATCTCCAGGGCGAACACCTTTTCCAAGTTATCTTGTGACAACCTCTCCCGGAGCACGGTCCAGACCTTGGCTGTCGCCACGACATCCAGCAGGGCGTATTCGTGGACCTCTTGGAAACTGTGGTTCTCCACGAACTTGCCCACGCCCTTGACCATCTCGATGTCGGCATACTTGGCCGCGACGTCCTTGAGGCCGTATCCGTAGGCCTTGGAGGAATCAACGAGGAATGCGGCGATGCGAGTATCCGCGTAGGGACCGGACGGGATACCGCCCAAGTACTTGGCGACGCTTCCCAGGTCGAAGGCGAGGTTGTGCCCCACCTTCAGCAGCCGGTCGTCGAACATGATGGACTTGAGCGCGGAGAACACCTCGGTACGGGACAGGTGCTCGGGGGGATCGGAGAAGATCTTCGTGGCCTTGGTCCGATCCACGGAGTAGTCGCTCTTGCGCGGCTGCAGTCCCCGGTCCAGCCGTGCCTGCAGGTCGGCAGTCTTCTTGAGCGGATACTCCTCGCGCAGGAACTCGCCGTTGGGGAATCCCATGGGGATGCTGAACTGGCGGCGGTCGTCGCCGAGGCAGATCCAGGTGACCGTATTGCGCCAGGTATCAAGCCGGTGATCCCAGATGGTCTCGACGTCGAAAGCGAGGAACTCTGCCTCGGACTCGAAATACGAGACGGCATCTTGGAGGGCTTCAAGGGTCGTGATTAGCATGCGGCTCCTCAGTAAGGTTGGGAGTGCCGGGGCCGGAGTGAGGGGGGACTCAACAGCCCCGGCACCCCCGGAGAGATCAACGTGAGGGGCGACCGTTGATCTCTGCTGCGATCTCCTCCAACTGCTCCAGGGTGTTGGAGGGGATGGCCTTCTTGGTGGGGGCCTCCAGAGAGGCGATCAGGGCCTCCGTCTGGTCGGGGTCCATCCCGTAGTCCTCCTCCAGGTAACGCTTCTTGATGGGGAGGAAGTTGTAGACCGTGTTCTGCCGTTCTCCGGCCTTGGACACCGAGTAGTACAAAGTGTCGAGCGGACCGGTAGCCGGGTCGTCGTTATAGCGCTTCAGGATCTGCGCCGTGCGCGCAGCCACCGTCATCATCTCCACAGTCGGGCCATCCGGGTGCGACAGGTTGACGATGCCGAACGCGATCTTGCGCTTGGCGGGGTGCTTCTGCTTGCCGTTCTCGTCCACGATCTTGCAGATCGGGCAGGAGGAGTCCTGCAGGCAAACCCAGGAGCGCTTTCCGTTTCGCTCGATCCAGTGCTGGTCATAGACGGCCAGGGGAGCCGAGTCGAAGAACTTGACCAACTGTGACTTCGTATCGAAGCGGAAGTCGTTGATGTAGGAACCGCCGGATCCGGAACTGGGCCGCAGTGCGGCCTCCCATCCGGATTGGATGGCGGAGGAGCGCTCCGCCGATACGTTCTCGCTGTCCTCTTCGTACAACTCGTTCTCCAGGAAGGTAGTGTCGGCAATGTAGTCACGGGGGCGTGAGGCAGTGGGCATTTAGGAATCCTTTTCTTGCTGCCAGCGCTCAACGAGCGCGATGGTTAGGTCTTCGTGTTTCTTCCACTCGACGCGGTCAACGTCCATCAGGCCTCGGGCCTTGAACTCTTCGACCGCAATCTCGATCAGGCGTCGCGAGTACGCCCTCTTGCCGGGGTGCTTGACGCCCTTGGCGTCGGTGTACCCCGGAAGTCTGTAGGGGGCCTGGGGGATGTGACCGCGCTTCTCCCAGAGCCGGATGGTCACGGTTGCCTTGCCAAGGGCCTTGGCAAGGGACCCGGCCAAGAAGAACTCGGTCTTCTCGCCGTTGTAGACCTTGACGATGGGGTGGGCATCCCAGGCGTCCTCGACAACCTGCTTGGAGGCGGGCTCTTCCCGGCGCAACTTCTTGGAGCCGGGGTAGTAGAGATCCGCCCCAACGAATATGTCGTCGATGACGTCCTTCACTTCAGTTTCAGTGCCCATGTGACCTTCTCGTCGAACATGTTCTCGATGTCCTCGTCGGACAGCAGGTCCTCATAGCGCGCGGCCATCACGGCGTCTTCGTCCACGATGCGGACCAAGGTCGTACAGCGATCGGTTAGCCCGCGGTCTTCTAGGAAGACTTGGGCGCGGTCCTGGTTAAGGGTTTGCGTGACCCGGCGCTCGGCCTGCAGCGAGGGCAGGTCCTCGTCCTCGAAACTAAGCCAGATGTGCCCAGAGGTGTCGGCCTCACCGGCCGCCTTGACGGCGTCCATGAGCGAGTCCCGCAGTTCGCGCTTTCGCTTCTCCAGCGACTCGATCTCGTCCCTCAGGGACTTGTACTCCAAGACCTCCAGGGTCAACGAATCCACCGGGCGCGATACCCGACCGGAGTTTGAAACCCGTGCC
>JBBAUQ010000110.1:0-4886 GCA_040398125.1 Solirubrobacterales bacterium
GGCAAGCGGCTGATGGGATTCGAACCCACGACCTTCTGCATGGCAAGCAGACGCTCTAGCCAACTGAGCTACAGCCGCGCTTCGCCAATGCTACCGCCTGCCAACCGGTCAGGCAGGGGCAGGAGCCCGACCGAGCGGTTCAAGCCTGATCGGCGGCTGTCCGGAGGGCGGAGAGGTCCAGCGGACGGGTGTACATGATCAGGCTTCCGTCATCTTCACGGGGCCACTCGCCCTCGGGCCGGTCCCGGTAGAGCTCGACTCCGTTCAGGTCGGGATCCTGGGTGTAGAGGGCTTCCGAGACACCGTGGTCAGACGCCCCGGTCAGTGGCCATCCGGCTCGCTCGAGTCGCTGCAGAGCATCGGCGAGGGATGCCCGGTCGGGATAGAGAACCGCGAGATGGAAGAGGCCGGTGGCGCCCGGTGGCGGCGGGCTACCGCCAGCCGACTCCCAGGTGTTCAGCCCGATGTGGTGGTGGTAGCCCCCGGCCGAGATGAAGGCCGCCTCGGAGCCGTAGGTGGTCATCAACTCGAAGCCCAGGACACCGCAGTAGAAGGCCAGGGAGCGGTCCAGGTCGGCCACCTTCAGGTGGACATGGCCGATCTGCGCTCGGGGATCGATCGGCTCCGGACTCTTTTCCCCATCCGGCGACATCAGTGCTCCATTCCTTCGCTTCCCTCTCTAGACGGACGGCTCGCGCCCATCCAGTGCATCGTTCACCAGAGCGTCTGCCTCGGCATTCTCTTCCCGGCGCACGTGCTCGATCTCCCACTCATCGAAATTCCCCAGGGCTTCGTGGACACGGGCGTGGAGGGGCTTGATCCCGGGATTCTTCACCTTGTACTCGCCCTTGACCTGACGGACGACCAGCTCGGAGTCACCACGGATTTCGATCCGGTCAGCCCCGAGCAGGCCGGCCTGCTCGATCCCGGCGAGCAGGGCCCGGTACTCGGCGATGTTGTTGGTCGCTTCGCCGATCGTCTCGGCGACGGTGGTGAGGATCTCCCCGGATTCGTCGCGTACCACGACCCCGATGGCTGCCGGGCCGGGGTTACCCCGCGCACCACCGTCCACGTTGACAGTCAGCTTCATCGAGGGAGCACTCTACCCGGCGACCCGACGGGGACTTCAGGCCCTGGGGTGACTCAGGGCGTAAGCGTCTCGGAGGCGAGCGGCGTCGAGATGGGTGTAGATCTGGGTCGTCGAGATCGACGAATGACCGAGGAGCTCCTGGATCGCGCGGAGGTCGGCCCCGCCTTCGAGCATGTGGGTGGCGAAGGAATGCCTCAGGGCGTGGGGAGATATCCCGGCGACCCCGGCCGCCTCACGCACCCGAACCGCCAGTCGCCGGGTGACATCAGAGGTCGAGAGCCTCCGGCCATTCCGCGACAGGAACAGGGCGGTCGAGCCGGGAGAGGCGCTCAGCTCCGGTCTCGCCAGGGAGAGGTACTCCCGGATCGCATGCTGCGCCGGCTCCCCGATCGGCACGATCCTGTGCCGCGATCCCTTGCCGACCACCCTGAGCTGCTCGTTCTCGAAATCGATCGAGTCGAGGTCGAGCGAGACGATTTCCTCACTCCGCAGGCCGCAGGAGTAGGCGGTCTCGAACATCGCCCGGTCGCGGTAGTCGATCGGGCCATCTACCGGTATGCCGTCGAGCAGTTCTTCGGTCTGGCCGAGGGTCAGTACGCGGGGCAGGCGACCCGCCGCCTTGGGGGCCGACACGAGATCGGCCGGGTTCTGGACGACCCGCTCGGTCCTCAGGAGGAACTCGTACATCCCCCTGACGGAAGCGAGCTTGCGGGCAACGGTCCCTGGCGCCAGGCCGCTGCCGGAGAGGTGAACCGCGAAGTGCCGTACGTCGCGGTGTCTGGCGTGAATCGGATCGAGACCGAGCTCGGCAGCCCACCGCCCGTACTGGAGAAGATCACGTCGGTAGGCCGTTCGCGTGCGGGACGAGATCCCGCGGGAGTCCAGGTCCCGGGTGTAGAGCTCGAGGAGCGAGTCCCAGTCGTCCGGCCCGGGATCGCTGGGTTCCCCCTGCTCAGCCGATGTAGATCGGCGTTCCAACCGGTACCTGGTCGTAGAGCTCGATGACCTCGGGAACCGACATCCTTATGCAGCCGTGGGAGGCAGCCGAGGAAAGGGAGCCGGTGTCATCGGTCCCGTGGATGCCAACTGAGCCATTGACTCCCAGCCAACGTGCCTTCAGGGGATTCTCGGGAACGCCGCCGAGGATCGTGGTGCCGGCAAGATCACCGGCCCAGTCGGAATCAGGGGGCGTCCAGGGTGGATCGACCTGCTTGTTCTGGATCGAGTAGAGACCGGGCGGGGTCTCATAGCCGACCTGACCAACGGCGACCCCGTAGGTCTTGACGACTTCGAGATCCTTCCAGAGGCGAAGGGTGTAGGTGGATCTGTCGACGGTTAGGTAGGTCGGGTAGTTGGCCTCCACCTCACTGCGAGTGATCTCGGGCTTGAGGACGATGGTCTGGGCTCGAACCGTGCGCCGTGTTGAACCCTCGTCGAGGATCGCCTCGAGCCGGTCATCGAGTCGGCGGTCCCGAAGCTTCACCCCATTTTCGGCATCGACGACGGTGAGGGCCGCGGGACTCGGCTGGACCGTCGCATCGACCGGATCCCGGTTGATCTCACCGGCAACTTCGCGGACGAAATCGGTCAAGGCCGGCCGTGACCAGGTGACCTCCATGTCGATCTCTTTCTCATTCCCGCTACCGGTCAGTCGCCGAAATACCCGCGAGACGATATTGCCCGATCGGCTGGCCTCGAGGGCCTGATCGACCGCCCCGTTGACATCGGCCTGGATCTTCAACTTGCGGGCCGGCAGGGAAAACCGCTCCCCGTCGTTTCGGACCACCAGGGGCAGTCGCTGGGGCTCGACGATCCGGGCCTCGATCACCTGCCGGGCCTGAGCCTGCTTCATTCCGCCCACATCGACGCCGTCGACGGTGACTCCCTCGGCGATCGTCTCCTGCTGGCTGCGGTCATAGCCCCACGCAGCAGCGGCCCCTATCCCGACGAAAAGCACTGCGGCCAGGGCGATGATCTTGGTTCTGCGTGAGCGTTTGCTGGGCATCCTTTACCTGTACCGATACTTCTCCTAGATTCTAGATGGCTGCCTGAACGCCTCCCGGGAGAAGCGATCGGGCAAGCATTTCTGCAGGCTTACCGGTCTTCCCGGGGGCGATCCAGTCGAGCTGGATCTTCCTCGGGCTTTCCCTGCCTGGCGAGGACATTCGGGCTCCGTCGCAGGAATTCCTCGACCTCGGGTTCATACCGGTAGGGGTTCCTCGTACCGGCGGCTACCGGAAGCATGCGGAAGCGACCACGCAGACGAAGTACAGACTCGCGCGATGTGTGGCGGAAGTGGAAACCGGTCGACTTGAAGACCCTGTTGTCCATCCCGCGACCGAACCTGAGCTGGTCGAGCATCTCGGGCGGGATCGACAGGCCGAGTCGCCGGAGACCGGCCGTTGCGAGGCCGGTT
Source organism: Solirubrobacterales bacterium (assembly GCA_040398125.1). Classification (GTDB taxonomy): domain Bacteria; phylum Actinomycetota; class Thermoleophilia; order Solirubrobacterales; family 70-9; genus 67-14. The sequence continues at coordinate 3,507 of JBBAUQ010000110.1, forward strand.
CCCCAGGGCGGGATGAGCGGCAGTGGTCGCTTGCCGAGGAGGGAAGCGACCTCGCTCAGGGCGAGCACCCCGTCGGCGGCCACGTTGTAGGTGCCGGGCAGGTCGTTGAAGGCGACGTGCTCGAGGGCGTGGACCACGTCGGTCTCGTCGACGAACTGGAGTCGGGGATCGAAGCCGGCGATCATCGGGACCATCGGCAGGCCGAGTAGCCGGATGAAGGCAGTATCGACCTCGGCCCCGAGGATGTTGGCGAATCGGAGGACGGTGACCGCGACTCCTGGCCGACGGACTCGGAAATCGCCCACGGCCGCTTCGACCTCAGCCACGTCCCGTTCGATCCCGGTTTTGGGCCGGTGGCCCCTGACCATGTCTTCAGTGAAGAATGCCGGGTCATCCCGGGCGGCCCCGTAGAAGAGTCCAGAGCTCTTGAAGATGAACTTCCGTACGGGGGAGTCGGCGGCTGAACAGGCGGCGAGGATGTTGAGTGTTCCGATGACGTTGTGCTCATGGATGGAGCTGGAGCCCGGCGGGCCGCCAGTCGAGTCGGCCATCAACCGGGTATCGATCACTGTGTCTATTCCGGCGGCGCGAACGATCTTCTCGATCAGGGAGTGCTCGGCACCGACCCGGACGAACTCCGTCCTCTGGAGCTCCCTGGTCGGTTCTCGGGAGTCAACCCCGACTATCGCCTCTACCCCGGGGGATGATTCGATCGCCTCGGCAAGGCGGCCGCCCCAGTAGGTGGACAGACCGGTTATCAGAACCCGTTTTGCCGCCTGGCTCCCACTCAAGACGGCATCCTCGGTCCCGATTCCGGGTTTTCCTGGGCCTCGTTCATCACTGGGCATTCTCACAGCCCGGACCACCAGGCGGTAGTAGGTTCTGCGTGTGGTGGACCAAATGGAAGGAACTGATCTTGGCCGGGAGGCCGAGGCTCGCTCCGACTACGGGCGATCGGACGGTCGCTGGAAGTCCGTTCCCTGGGCCGATCTGATCGCAACGGCCGAGGTGGACACTGTGCTGGGGCGGACTCCGGTCAAGTACGTCGAACTCGGTGAAGGCCCACCCATTCTTCTCGTGCACGGGCTGGCCGGGAGTTGGCGCAACTGGCTGGAGAACATCCCGGCCCTGGCCGACCAGCACCGGGTCGTGGCGATCGACCTGCCGGGGTTCGGTGAGAGTCCGCTACCGCGCCAGCCGATTTCGATGCCCGGTTACGGAGAGGTAGTTGCAGCCCTCGCCAGGGATCTGGACCTCGGGCCCGAGACGACCCTCGTCGGGCACTCGATGGGTGGTCTGGTGAGCGTCGAGGCAGTATTGGGTGCCCCGGAACTGTTCGGTCAGATCTGTCTGGTGGCCTCAGCCGGGATCACCAACCTG
>JBBAUQ010000111.1:0-4868 GCA_040398125.1 Solirubrobacterales bacterium
TCATCGGTTGCGCCCTCGAGCCTGTAACGGAAATGGTCGATACCCCACCGGACCAACTGGCGTCGCGAGATGAGTCCCCGGTTGCGGGCGACCCGGGCGAACTCCATTCCACTCGACCCGGCCATCAGGGTCTTGTCGAGGTCGAAGAATGCAGCGGACTGGGAACTGGACGTCACTTCGACCCCCCAGCCGAGCCAGGGACCGGTTTACGGCCGGGACGAGGCCCGGAGAGCCGGTCAGACCTCGATGAAGATCGCATCACCCTGGCCGCCCCCGGAACAGATCGCGGCACAGCCGAGGCCCCCGCCCCTGCGCGAGAGCTCCCGTACGAGGGCGCCAAGGATCCTGGCGCCCGAGGCCCCGCTCGGATGGCCAAGGGCGATCGCCCCGCCGTTCACGTTGATCCGGTCCTCATCGAGCTCGAGCATGCGGGCGGTGTTCAGGGCGACCGAGGCAAAGGCCTCGTTCACCTCCCAAAGGTCCACCTCGGAAGCCTCCCGTCCCATCTTCTCCAGACCTGCCTTGGCGGCAAGCGCCGGGGTCTTCGCCAGGCAGGCGAACTCGTCCCCGACCTGTCCGTAGCCGACGATCGTGGCCATAACGTCTTTGCCGTTGGCCTCGGCCCACTCATCCGAGGCCACGACCAGGGCACCGGCCCCGTCGTTCACCCCAGGGGCGTTACCGGCCGTGTGGGTAGCGTCTTCCCCGCCCACGGCCCTCAGCTTCCCGAGGGTCTCCTCGGTCGTCTCGGGCCGGATCGCCTCATCCTCCTCGACGACCGTCTCGCCCTTGCGACCCTTGACGGTCACCGGCACGATCTCCTCGGCCAACCTGCCCTCCTGGCGGGCCCGTTCGGCCAGCTCGTGTGAGCGGGCCGCAAAGCGGTCCATCTCCCCCCGTTCAATCCCGAGGTCGTTGGAGACTTCACTGGCTTCGTTGATCATCTGGAGGTGGGTGAAGGGGTTGGTCAGTCCGTCGTGGGTCATCGCGTCGACGGTATCGACATCACCCATCCTGAAACCGAACCTCGCCCCCGGCAGTAGGTACGGGGCCTGGCTCATCGACTCCATGCCGCCGCCTACCCCGACCTCGGCGTCACCGGCCCGGATCGCCTGGTCCAGCAGGCCGACCGCCCTCAAACCCGAGGCGCACACCTTGTTCACGGTTTCCGAAGGGACCTCCCTCGGGATACCGCCCTTGATCTGGGCCTGTCGGGACGGAATCTGTCCCTGACCGGCCTGGAGTACCTGGCCGAAGCTGACCTGGTCGACCTGATCCGGTGCGACCCCGGCACGTTCCAGGGCACCGGCAATGGCCACTCCACCGAGTTCGGTGGCATCGACCGGGGCAAGGGCACCGCCCATCTTTCCGAATGGCGTCCTGGCTGTGGAGAGGATGACTGTGCGGGGCATGGTGCCTTTCTCGTCGGTCTTTCCGGTACGGATCCTGCGGGCCAAGATACCGACCCGGCCCGTGTTCGGCCAAGCCGTGCCGATTAGACTGCGTTCCGTGAAAGTACGGGCCTCCGACAGGACCGCAGCCGAGTGCGACGCCGACCTGATCGCAGTCGGGATGTTCGAAGAAGAGGACGTGCCGGGCGCAGCCTCATCGGCCCCCGGCTCCAAGGACGCCTCGGGGAAGAAGGGGGCGAGCGTCACTCTCTACCCGGAGGAGGGCAGTCGGGTCGCAGTTATCGGCCTCGGGCCGCGCGGAGACTTCACCGTTGAGACTGCGCGGGTTGCCGGCGCGGCCGGGGAGGCTGCCCTCGATGAGATCAATGGTGGATCGCTGGCCTGGATGCTGCCCGACCAGGGTGAACCTTCCGAGATAGCGGCCGCCCTGGTGGAGGGTGCCCTGCTCTCCTCCTTCGAATTCGACCAGTTCCGTGAATCCGAGGACCGGGAGGCCGGCCTGACCGAGGTCGAGATCCTCGGTGACGGGAGCGGCCGGATCACCGAGGCGGTCGAGCTGGCCCGGGTCTCAGCCGAGGCTTCCAACCGGGCCCGACACCTGCAGGGGATGCCGGCCAACTTCGCGACACCGGAGTTCCTTGCCGAGCGAGCCGAGGACATCGCGGCCCAGTACCCGACCGTGGAAGTCGAGGTGCTCGACCGGGCCCAGATAATCGAGGCCGGGATGGGCGGGCTGGCGGCCGTCTCCAGTGGCGGGCGGGAGGTCGAGCCACGTCTGATCACCCTCCGCTACACCGGCCGTGGCTCCGGTGAGGTCCTCGGACTGGTCGGGAAATCGGTGACTTTCGATACCGGGGGCATCTCGATCAAGCCCTCTGCCGACATGCACGAGATGAAGATGGATATGTCCGGGGGTGCGGCAGTCCTGGAAGCCGTCGCCGCGATTGCCGAGCTCGGCCTCGAGATGGATCTGATCGCCGTCTTGCCGGCGACCGAGAACGTTCCGTCCGGGACCGCCCTCAAGCCCGGTGACGTGATCACCCAGCTGAACGGCAAGACGGTCGAGGTGACCAACACCGATGCCGAGGGCCGACTGATCCTCGCCGATGCCCTGGTCCACTGCGCCAGGCAGGGCGCCGACCGACTGGTAGATATCGCCACCCTGACCGGCGCGGTTGTGATCGGCCTCGGCTCTACCTACGCCGCGCTGATCGCTGACGACGATGAGCTGGCAGCCGAAGTGACGGCAGCCGGGGAGCAGACCGGGGAGCTGGTCTGGCGCCTGCCGCTCCATGAGGAGTATTTCGAGCTGACCAAGGGCGACATCACAGACCTGGTGAATGCCTCGCCCCAGCGCAAGGCCGGGACCATCTACGCCGGCTCATTCCTCGAGCAGTTCACCGAGGGCAAGCCCTGGGCCCACCTCGATATCGCCGGCACTGCCTGGGGTACCGGAAGGTCCTACTGGGGCAAGGGTCCAACCGGCTTCGGTACACGGCTGCTGATCGAGCTCGCGAGGCGTCAGGCCTCCCCCTCCACCTAAGATCACCGCGATGGACTTCGAGCTCTCGGACGAACAGCGACTCATCCAGGAGACGGTGCGGGACTTTGCCCGCTCCGAGGTGGCACCGGTGGCCGAGGAGCTCGACAGGACCAAGTCCTTTCCCTACGAGATCGTTGCCCGGATGTCAGACCTCGGCTTCATGGGAATCCCCTTCCCCGAGGAGTACGGCGGAGGAGGGGCCGACACCCTGTCCTACGACATCGCCGTCGAGGAGCTGGCCCGAATCGACTCAGCGGTGGCGATCACGGTGGCTGCCAACACATCCCTCGGGACATCACCGATCTACTACTGGGGGACCGAGGAGCAGAAGCAGGAGTGGCTACCCGACCTCTGCTCTGGCAGGCGCCTGGGGGCCTTCGGCCTGACCGAACCCGAGGCCGGCTCGGACGCCGGGAACACCAAGACCAGGGCCGACCTGGTCGACGGAGAGTGGGTGGTGAACGGCGCCAAGCAGTTCATCACCAATTCCGGAACGGACATCTCGGCCTGCGTCACGATCACCGCAGTGACCGGCGAGACCGACAGGGGTCCCGAGATATCGAACTTGATCGTCCCCAACGGCACGGCCGGCTACGAGGTAGGCGAGCCGTACCGCAAGATGGGCTGGAACGCCTCGGACACGCGGCCGCTCTCATTCGATGACGCCCGGGTTCCCGAGGCCAACCTGCTCGGACCTCGGGGCGAAGGCTTCCACCAGTTCCTCCAGATCCTCGACGGCGGCCGGATCAGCGTCGCGGCAATGGGGGTCGGCCTGGCCCAGGGGGCGTTGGACGAAGCCCTCGCCTACGCCAAGGAACGTCAGGCGTTCGGCCGGTCGATCTCGAAGTTCCAGGCGATCCAGGCCAAGATCGCCGACCTGTCAGCCGAGATAGAGGCGGCCCGGCTGTTGACCTGGCGGGCCGCGATCGAGAAGGATCGCGGTGCCGACTTCGGCCTGACGGCCGCCCAGGCGAAGCTGATCACCGGTCGGCTGGCAGTCCGGACGGCCGAGGAGGCAGTCCAGATCCACGGCGGCTACGGCTACATCGAGGAGTACCCCGTCTGCCGGTTCTACCGCGACGCCAAGATCCTGACGATCGGCGAAGGGACCGACGAGGTCCAGCAGATGGTGATCGCCCGGGCCCTCGGCTGCTAGGCGTCCGGCCGGGCCGAGACCTCTTCGGGCTGTCGTGACTGAAGCTCGCCGGCCCGCCCGATTCCCTCCGGGATCTCGTAGTGGTCGAGGATCTGGCGCTCCTGGGAGACCGTCAGCGGCAGCTTCGGATCGACTGCCGGCGCACTCCTGATCACCTCGCGATCATGCGGTACCCAGATCCGGCCTGCGGCAGCCGCGCACTCCCTGATCGAGACCGGCACGGTCTTCCCGAACCTGCCGAGCTTGGCCAACACCCAGACCGGCTCGCCGGACTCGGCATCGACGAAGGCGCCCTGCATCTTGGCGACGCTTTGACCGGAAAGCTCATCCACCCTGTAGCCGGCCCACTCACGGACGTCATCGATCACCGGTGAAACGGCACCGGCACCCGTGCCGAAATCCTGCGGCACCTCTTCATCACCTTCAGGTTCCATCGGTCTCCTCCTCGAGTAGTTCGGTAGCAGCAGTGGCAGGATCGAGTTCCCTCTCGACCACCCGGTCCAACAACCCGGCAGCAGCCGGATCGGACTGGAGCCTGGCCTCGAGCTGTCGTCTCAGCCGACTGGCGGCGATCGCGACGACTTCGCTGCGGAGATTCCTGGCCCGCCTCTCGGCGAGGGTTCCGGCCTGGTCGATGAATGCACGGTGCTCGGCAATCTTGGCGGCAAGCTCGGCCACACCCTCCCCCCGGGCAGCCTCGGTCCTCAGGATCGGTACTCGCCATTCGTCGGCACCCTGGGAGAGGGAGAGGGCACTG
>JBBAUQ010000112.1:0-4864 GCA_040398125.1 Solirubrobacterales bacterium
GGCCGGACCCCGGAAGGCAAGCGGGTAGCCGGGGTAGTCCCCAGCGGAGCCTATGCCGAGCGCATCGCCGTGCCGGTTGCCGGGTTGGTCCCGATCCCCGACGGGGTCGACGACGACCAGGCTGCCGCCCTGCTGATCCAGGGCCTGACTGCCGACGCGATCCTCAGGGTCTCGGCCCACCTCGCAGTCGGCGAGAGCGTGGTTGTCAATGCGGCAGCGGGAGGGACCGGGAGCCTGGCGATCCAGATCGCCCGGGCCATGGGGGCCGGTCGGGTCATCGGTCTTGCCTCCTCGGACGAAAAGCGCTCCCTCGTGCTGGAGCTCGGGGCCGATGACGTCCTGGACTCCTCGGCCACCGGCCTCGGTGACAGGGTCCGTGAGGCGAACGGTGGTGAGGTCGACGTAGTCCTCGAGATGGCCGGGGGCGACGCCTTCGACGAGCTTGCCAGTACCCTTGCTCCGTTCGGACGTATGGTCACCTTCGGAATTGCAACCAGGCAGGAAAACACGGTCAGGACCGGCTCGCTGATGAAGCACAGCCGGGCGATCGTCGGTTTCTGGATCACCCACCTGCTGGCCCGGCCGGAGCTCGTCCGGGCCGGACTGGAGCGGGTCATGGGAGCTGCCGCGGCGGGCGAACTGCGCACCGTGATCGGGGGTGTCTACCCGCTGAGCGGGGCCGCCGAGGCCCACCAGGCGCTGGTCGGGCGCAACTCGACCGGCAAGCTGCTCCTGGATCCCTCCTCATGAGCGGTTTCGACAACCTCGGCCTGGCCCCCGAACTCGAGCGGGCGATCGATGAACTCGGCTTCGACCAGCCGAGCCCGATCCAGGAAGAGGCGATCCCGCCACTTCTGGCCGGCCATGACGTGATCGGCCAGGCCCAGACGGGGACCGGCAAGACCGCTGCCTTCGGCCTGCCGATGCTCCAGTACCTCGATCCCGAGAATGACGAGGTCCAGGCGATCGTCCTCACGCCGACCCGCGAGCTCTGCATCCAGGTGACCCAGGCGCTCAGGTCTTACGCCGAACATCTCGACATCGAGATCGTCGCCGTCTTCGGCGGGGCCCCGATCAAGAGCCAGCAGGCCCAACTGAGGGCCGGGGCCCAGGTGGTCGTCGCCACCGTCGGCCGGATGAAGGACCTGATCTCGCGTCACTCCCTGGTCCTGACGGCCGCCCGGTTCGTCGTCCTCGACGAGGCTGACGAGATGCTCGACCTCGGTTTCATCGAGGACGTCGAGAAGATCCTCAGGATGTGTCCGAGCGGTCGCCAGACGGCGCTCTTCTCGGCAACCATGCCGCCGCCGATCAAGCGCCTTGCCGAGAGCTACATGTATGACCCGGTCACGGTCAAGATCACGCCGAAGAAGCTCACCGTGGACGCGATCCAGCAGGCCTACGTCGAGGTGCCCGGTAAGAAGAAGACCGACCGGTTGGTCGAGATCCTCAAGGCAGAGGAGCCCGAGCAGGCGATCATGTTCTGTCGGACCAAGATCGGGGCCGCCCGGCTGGACCGCGACCTCCGCAACCGGGGCCTGAGTGTCAAGGCGCTCCACGGGGACATGAGCCAGGGTGCCCGTGACGGCGTGATGATCGCCTTCAAGGGCAAGCGGGTGAAGCTCCTGGTGGCCACCGACATCGCCGCCCGGGGCCTCGACATCGAGCACGTCACCCACATCATCAACTACGACCTGCCGAACTCCTCCGAGACCTACGTCCACCGCATCGGCCGGACCGGCCGGGCCGGCCGGACCGGGCGGGCGATCACCTTCGTCACCCCGGAGCAACGTCCCGATCTCGACCAGATCGAGAAGGATGCCGGGACCGCGATCTCGGCCTGGGAGCCGCCCGAGGAGCGGATCGAGCACGCCCGGCCGCCCCGACGCCGCAAGCGGGCCGCTGCCCCTGCCGTCCTTGACGGCCAGGAACCGGTTGCCGAAGACTCTCCCGAACCCGAGCCCGACGGCAACGGGCACCGTCCCCAAACCCCGGGCGTCACCAAGCTGTTCGTCAATCGCGGCCGCAAGAGCGGCATCTCGGAGGATGACCTGCTCTGGGCGCTCAAGGAGGGTGCCGTGCTGGGGGATGAGTCGATCGCCGGCGTCAAGGTCCTCGACCGCTTCTCGTTCGTCGAGGTCGACTCCGAGAAGGCCGATCGGACGGTCGAGTTCCTCGATGGGTCGAAGCTCAAGGGTTCCGAGATCAGGGTCGAGATCGCCCGCTCCTGAGTCGGCCGGTCCCGGCCGACCGTCACTGATCATCGCCCAGTCAATATCCTCAGCCCGATGGCTCGAGAGGCAGAAGCTATCGCCGAGGGACCGGTGGAGGAGTGGTTCCGTGAGCGAGTGCCAGCGATCGAACCGCCCCTCGACTACGAGGCGATCCACGGCGGGCTCTCGAACCTGACCTTTCTCGTAACCGACCAGTCCGGTGCCCGGTGGGTTCTGAGGAGACCTCCGCTCGGGAAGGCGCTCGGCTCGGCCCATGACATGGGCCGCGAGGTCAAGGTGGTCGAGGCACTTGCCGGGACGGACGTGCCCGTACCGCGGGTGGTCGGGTACTGCGAGGACCCGGCGGTCAACGGTGCCCCCTTCTACGCGATGGACTTCGTCGAGGGTCCCGTGCTGCGGACTCCCGAGCAGGCCGCCCTCTTTCCGGAGCGTGAGGCCCGGCAGAGGATCGGTGAGGAGCTGATCGACGTGCTCGCCGGCATCCATGCGGTCGATCCCGAGGCGATCGGCCTCGGTGACCTCGGGCCCCGGGACGGCTACGTCCAGCGCCAGCTCGGTCGCTGGATCGGCCAGTGGGAGAAGTCGAAGACCCGCGAGCTCGCCCTGATCGAGGATGTCTATCGCCTGCTGGGCGACTCGGCCCCTCCGCAGGCCGAGACGACCATCGTCCACGGTGACTACCGCCTGGACAACGTGATCTACAGCCCCTTCGGTGACGTGGCTGCCGTGGTCGACTGGGAGCTCTGCACGCTCGGGGACCCGCTGGCCGACCTCGGCCTCCTGATGGTCTACTGGGCCGAGCCGGAGGACCAGACGGTCTCGATCTTTCGCCCGGCGATGACCGAGCCCGGTTTCCCCAGCCGGTCAGAGCTGGTCGAGCGTTATGCCGAGATCTCGGGCCGGGATGTCTCGGGCCTCGACTTCTTCGTTGCGCTGGGCTACTGGAAGCTGGCGATCATCATCGAGGGGGTCCTCTCGCGCTTCCGGAAGGGCCAGTACGGCGAAGACGCGAGTGAGGCCGGGGACGAGTTCAGCCGGGCAGTCGATGCCCTGGCCGAGGCCGCCTTCGAGGCGGCCGAGCGAATCGGACGCTAGCTCACCCGGGCCGGCTGTCGGACTCTTCGCGCTTTCGGACCTGGCGGCCGACCTCACGCCGGGCGATGACCATCTTGTGGACTTCGTCGGCCCCGTCGGCAAGTCTCAGGGCACGGCCGAACCGCCACATCGAGGCCAGCGGGGTGTCATCGGTCATTCCGAGACCGCCGTGGACCTGGATCGCCCGGTCCAGCACGTCCATCAGAACGGTGGCCGCGACGACCTTGATCATCGATATCTCCTGGCGAGCGGCCCGCTTGCCCTCGGTGTCCATCTTCCAGGCGGCGTAGAGGGTCAGCAGCCTCGCCTGGTCGATCTCCATCCGGGAGCGGGCGATGAAGTCCTGGACGAACTGCTTATCGGCCAGCGGTCCGCCAAATGCCTCGCGGTCGTGGGCCCGGAGCGACATCATTTCCAGTGCCCGCTCGGCCGAGCCGATCGCCCTCATGCAGTGGTGGATCCGGCCCGGGCCAAGACGGTCCTGGGCGATCAGGAAACCGGCACCCCGGGTGCCGAGCAGGTTCCCGGCCGGAACCCGGCAGTCTTCATAGGCGACCTCCCAGTGGCCCGGCCCGGCCGAGTGGCCCATCACCGAGAGGGGCCTGACGAGCTCGAAGCCCGGGGAATCGGTCGGTACCAGGATCATCGAGGCTCGCTGGTAGGGGCCTGCCTCGGGTTCGGTGACCACCATCGCCACGGCGAGTGCGGCACCGTTGGCTCCGGTCGTGTACCACTTGCGACCGTTGATCACCCACTCGTCGCCGTCCAGCTCGGCACTGGCGGCGAGGCCGGTGGGGTCCGATCCCGAGGTCTCGGGTTCGGTCATCGAGAAGCAGGTCCGGATCTCGCCTGCCAGGGCCGGGTCGAGCCAGCGCCGACGCTGGTCCTCGTCACCGTACTCGGCCAGGATCTCCATGTTGCCGGTGTCGGGGGCGGCGCAGTTGAAGGCCATCGGCGCCACCTCGGGGCTTCGACCCATCTCCTCGCAGAGGAAGGCGTACTGCCAGTTGGTCAGCCCTGCGCCGTACTCGGGGTCGGCCAGGAAGAGGTTCCACAGGCCTTCGGCCCGGGCCTTCTCCCGGATCTCGACCAGTTCGGCCGGATACGGCACCCCCGGGGCGACCTCGGCGTTCAGGGCCTCGTGGAGCTCGACCTCACGCGGGAAGATCCACTCGTCCATGAAGGCCCGCACCCGCTGTTGCAGCTCTTCGGTTTCGGGACCGGGATCGAAATCCATTGCCGGAGGCTATCGCCGGGGCCGATACCGCGCGAACAGCTCACTGTCCTCGACCAGCAGCTCGGCCAGCTCGAACTCGACCGGCCGGTCCAGTTCGCCCTCGATGACCCGCGGGGCATCCTGCTCCCCGGTGGCCAGGGGCGAGATCGTCAGGAACAGTTCATCGACCACGCCGCTGCCGATCAGCTGGGAGAGGATGCTGGGTCCGCCTTCACAGAGGACCGAGCGGATTCCGTACCGAGCTGCCAGGCAGTCGAGCACGGCCTTCGGGTCTTCGAGGTCGACGTCCGTCACCAGG
>JBBAUQ010000113.1:0-4859 GCA_040398125.1 Solirubrobacterales bacterium
GCCGGGTGTGACTGGTCGGCGCGGTACCTGTGACGGGCCGTGATCAGGCAGAGGATCAGCCCGAACAGGGCCAGGCCCGCGACCACGTACATCGCCAGGTGCATGCCCGAGGTCCAGGCCGCCTCGGCCAGCGAGGCCAGCTGGTCACCGGACTGGTCCCTGACCTTTTCGACCTCGGCTCCGACGACCTCCTTCCTCACCGTGCCCGATGCCTTGGCTCCCGGGCCGAACTCGGCCGCCGTTCGGGCCGCGGCGATCGCGCTGAGCAACGCCACGAACAGGACCGCACCGCCCTGGCGGAAGGCCTGCATCACGGCCGAGGCTATTCCGGCCCGCTCCTTGGGCACGGCCCCCATCATCACCGCCGAGGCTGCCGGAATCGCCAGCATGATGCCGACCCCGATCAGGACCTCCGAGACGGCCAGCAGGGGGAGTGAGCCCTCAGTCGGAAGTTGGGCCAGCCCCAGCGCACCGAGGGCGAGCAGCCCCATCCCCGAGGCCATCGAGGGAAGCGGCCCAAGCCGTCTGGTGATCGGCCCGGCCAGGATTGCCGTGATCGTCAGGGCTGCTGCCAGCGGGATGAACAGCAGTCCGGCCACGGTCGGGTCTTTGCCGAGGATCCCCTGGAAGTAGAGGACGAGCAGCAGCATCAGTGCCGGGAAGACGTAGACGATGCCCCCGATCACCCCGCCAAGGGCGAAGCCGCGCTGGCGGAAGAAGTCCATCGGCAGCAGCGGATCGGGTGTCCTGAACTCCCAGGCGACGAAGAGCGCCAGCAGGACGATTCCGCCGAGCAGCGGGATCACCGTTCCGGCCGCCTCCCAGGACCTCCCGGTGGTCCCGATCAGCGCGTAGGCGATTGCGAATATCCCGCTTATGGAGAGCGCCAGGCCGGGCAGGTCGAGCGGCCTGGTCACCGGGTCACGGGTCTCGCGGACCAGGTGGAGGGTCGTCGGGATCAGGGCCAGCGCGAGCGGCACGTTGACCCAGAAGATGCTCGACCAGCCGATGTTTTGGACCAGCAGCCCACCGGCCAGCGGCCCGATCACGAAACCGATCGACGAGATGCCGGACCACAGGCCGTAAGCCGTGGGCAGGTCCGGGCTCCTGAAGGTCGCCGCGATGATCCCCATCGAGACCGGCACGATCAGCCCGGCTGCCGCGCCCTGCAGGACCCTGAACCCGATCAGCACCTCCTCGGAGTTGCTCAGGGCACAACCGGTCGAGCCGACCGTGAACATCAAGAGTCCGGTGAGGAAGACCTTCCGCCGGCCGAACCGGTCGCCGAGCGCCCCGGCCAGCGGGATCACCGAGGCCAGGGCCAGCAGGTAGCCGCTCACGATCCAGGCCAGGGCGGCCGGGCTGAAGTCGAGCTCGCGCTGGATGGTCGGCAGGGCCACCGTGACGATGGTCGCATCGATCTTGTAGAGGGCGACCGCGGCACAGAGCGGAAAGAGCGAGGCCCATGGACTCTTGCTCGGCTCTCCCATCTGACGATCCTATGCCCGCGGACCGGCACCGGCCAACGGCGATGGGGTACCGGCCGGCAGGCCTTGCGTCCCCGGAAAGATCTGTCGGAACTGAAAACCCGTTCCAAACCCATTCCAGTCAGGGGGGAGTAGGGTTCAGGCCGATGGAGGAGGCCGACTACGTAGTGGTTGGAGCGGGATCTGCCGGGTGCGCGCTGGCCGCGCGCCTGTCTGAGGACTCCGGGTGCTCGGTCACCCTGATCGAGGCCGGGGGGAACAACCGCCACCCGAGCGTAGTCATCCCGGCGGCCTTCTCCCAGCAGTTCGAGTCGGCCCGTGACTGGGCCTTCGAGACCGAGCCCGAACCCCACTGCCACGATCGCCGGCTGTTCATCCCGCGCGGCAAGGGCCTCGGTGGGTCCAGCGCGATGAACGCCATGCTCTACGTCCGGGGCCGGCCGCTCGACTACGACCTCTGGGAGTCCGAGGGCTGTACCGGCTGGGGCTGGGACGAGGTCCGGCCCTACTTCCTCAAGTCCGAGGACAGCTCCCGCGGTGTCTCCGAGCACCACGCGACCGGGGGACCGCTCCGGGTCGAGGACCCCCGATCACCGAGGCCCGTGTCGGCTGCCTTCGTCGAGAGCGCCCAGGCGGCCGGCATTCCCTTCACCGAGGACTACAACGGGACCGAGCAGGACGGGGTGAGCGTCGCCCAGGTGACCCAGAGGGGCGGCCGCCGTTGGTCGAGCGCCAACGCCTTCCTCGGTCCGATCCGCGGCCGCCACAACCTCGAGGTAGTGACCAACCTGACCGTGCTGAAGGTCGTCACCGAGGCCGGCCGGGCGATCGGTGTCCTCTGCCATGACCGGCGCGGTCGCGAGCACCTGGCCAGGGCCTCCCGTGAGGTAATCCTGGCGGCCGGTGCGATCGGCTCTCCCCACCTTCTGCTTCACTCCGGCATCGGTCCGGCCGGGATGCTCACCGACCTCGGCATCCCGGTGGTCGCCGACAGCCCCGGGGTCGGCGAGAACCTCCAGGATCACCCCTGCCTGCCCTGCACCTGGGACCTGCCCGGCGGCGGCTCCCTGATCGATGCCGAGAAGCCCAAGGCACTGCTCGAGTGGATCTTCAGGAAGACCGGCCCGCTCACCTCGAGCCTGGCCGAGGCCTTCGCCTTCGTCCGCAGCCGTCCCGGCCTGCCGGCCGCCGACCTCCAGTTCCACTTCGCCCCGGCCTACTTCGTCGACCACGGTCGGGTCACCTATGACGGCCACGCGGTGACGATCGGGCCGGTCCTCGTTTCACCGAAGTCCCGCGGTCGGCTCTGGATCGATTCGGCCGATCCGGCCGATCCGCCGAAATTCATCACCAACATGCTGGCCGACCACGAGGACGCTGCCGCGATGGTCGCCGGGGTCGAGATAGCCCGTGACATCGCCTCAAAAGAGCCGATCGCCGGCCTGCTGGGCGAGGAGCTCCTGCCCGGACCAGCGATCGTCGATCCCGAAGCGATCGAGGACGACCTCCGCCAGAGGGTCGACACCCTCTACCACCCAGTCGGGACCTGCAAGATGGGAACTGACGAGCTGGCCGTGGTCGATCCCGAGCTGAAGGTCCGGGGGGTCGATGGCCTCCGGGTCGCCGATGCCTCGATAATGCCGGTCATCCCGGGCGGCAACACCAACGCCCCGGCGATCATGGTCGGTGAGAAGGCGGCCGACCTGGTCAGGGAATCGGCGCTTTCGCCCGCCTGAATCAAGCCATGCCTGACGGCCGCACTCCGGCCGCCTGACACGGTCCATCCTCTAGGTTTCGCGGCGATGCGCTCCGCCCCCGACAGGCCGATGAATCTCAGCCCGGCCACGGCGCTCGACTACCGGGAGCTCGCCCGGCGACGGCTGCCCCGCCAGATGTTCGACTACATCGACGGCGGTGCCTACGAGGAGACGACCATGGCGGCCAACGTGGCCGAGCTCCAACGGATCCTGCTGAGACAGGTCGTGATGCGGGACGTCGCGGCCAGGGACCAGGCCTGCGAGGTGCTGGGCCAGCCGCTCTCGATGCCCGTGATCCTCGGTCCGGTCGGCCTGGCCGGGATGTTTGCCACCCGGGCCGAGGTCCAGGCTGCCCGGGCGGCCGGGGAGGAAGGGGTGGCCTTCGTCGAGTCGACCGTCTCGATCTGTGGCATCGAGGAAGTCGCCGGAGCCACCGAGCACGCGCCCTGGTTCCAGCTCTACGTGATGCGTGACCGCGACTACGCCGAGCACCTGATGGCCCGCGCCTCGGCCGTCGGCTCGCCCGTCCTCGTCCTGACCGTTGACCTCGCCGTGGTCGGGGCCCGCCACCGCGACACCCGCAACGCGATGGTCGGTGAAGGCCACTCCGGCCGGGCCAGGCTCCGTCGGAGCCTCGACCTGCTGGCCCACCCCGGCTGGATCCGTGATGTGGCCGTCAAGGGGAAGCCGCTCACCTTCGGCAACCTCGAGGAGGTCGTCCCCGATGCCCGGCGGCCCGAGGACTTCAAGGACTGGGTCGATTCCCAGTTCGACCCGAGCGTCACCTGGGAGGACGTCGCCTGGGTCCGTGAACACTGGGGAGGGAAGCTGGTGATCAAGGGACTGCTCGATCCCGAGGATGCCCGACGGGCGGCCGATACCGGGGCCGACGCCGTGGTCGTCTCCAACCACGGCGGCCGGCAGCTCGATTCCGTTCCGGCGACCGCCACGGTCCTGCCGTCAGTCGCCGAGGCAGTCGGTGCCCGGGTCGAGGTCCTGGCCGACGGCGGGGTGAGGACCGGCCTGGACGTGGTCAAGATGCTGGCCCTCGGAGCCGAGGCCGTGATGATCGGCCGGCCCTGGGCCTGGGCGGTGGCCGCCCGCGGTGAGGCCGGGGTAAGGCACCTCCTCCAGGGCATCCGGGCCGACATCGACACAGCGCTGGCGCTGACCGGTTTGAACTCGGTCGCCGACCTCGATCGCTCTGCGATCTACGGCGACTTCTGATCCAGGGCGGTCAGGCCGGGGTCACGGTGCCTGACCGAGGTTGGACCAGATGATCCTTCGGGCCTGCCCCGCCTGTTACCGTGGAGCTGGTTTGGCTAGGGGATCGATCATTCGCGCTGTCTCTCGTCCGGCCCTCATCGGGGCCCTCGTCCTGTTCGGGACGATCCTGCTCGTGATGGCGCTCGCGCCGGCCGACTCACGCGGTGTCGGGCCGGTCCGGGTCCAGGTAGGGACACCCGGGCCTGCCTCGCTGGAGCGCCTGGACGGCCTCGGGCTCGACGTGGCCCAGCTTGCAACTCCGGAATCCGACGTGCTCCTCTGGACTCGGGCCGACCGCAGGGCCCTCCGGCGGGCCGGCCTCGATTTCGGTCCCCTGGCCGATCCGCCG
>JBBAUQ010000114.1:0-4555 GCA_040398125.1 Solirubrobacterales bacterium
TCAGGGCCGGGTGGTAGGTGATGCCGCGAGTAAGGTTCTTCTCGATGTCGCGGGTGAAGTTGGCCAGCTGGATCATCTCGCTCGCTCTCAGGGCATCTTCACGAGCGGTTTCATCGAGCCGCCTGTTGCCGATCTGCTCGAGCATGAACAGGATCGGATTGCCGATGACGTTGCGGCAGTAGGTTGCGAGCTGGTCGCGGTCGGCGAGGACTCCGCCCTGGCGCTCGAAGGTAGTAGTCGACCAGATCATCCCGTCGGCCATAGAGGCGACCAGCCCGGCAACCTGGTCACGGGTTGCCGGACCGAGGCCGAGGTAGAGGCGGTCGACCAGTTCGATCCGGGCCAGCAGCAGCAGGTAAGCACGCTCCCGCTCGGTAACCGATCCTCCGGGGTCGAGGGGAGGTGACTCGGCCGGTAGTTGGTCGTTGAAGCGCCCCGCGAAGCGACGCAGGCCTTCCTCGGCCTGTTCCGGGGTCGCGGCGAGGTCCTCATAGGTGTCGAGCATTCGGCAGTAGAGGTAGGCGATCGCGGCTGCCCTGGCCTGGGACTCGGGCAGGACGACGATGCTGGCGGCAAAGCTCCTGGCGGCATGGGGAAGGATTCCCCAGAGGAATTTCTCGGGGTCGGTTTCCCGCCACAGAGTGGATAGCTCCGGTCGTGCCCGGTCGGTGACCAGGCCGGCAACCAGCCGCGCCGGAATCTTGGGCGTACTCCAACCTCTCCTCACGGAGGGGACGGTATCAGCGGGATGGAGCGCGGTCATCCAGACGCCCCGGGTGCGATTGAACTGATCGCCGATCCCGGTTCCGGGGATCCCAATATGATTCACGCATGGAAAGCGCCCAGGCCGTTCAGGACGTAACCGGCATGGTCCGCCCCGGCGCCCCCGGAGACGGACTCATCCTCAATCCGGTCGAGTGGCAGCTCGATTTCCTGCCTGAAGGCGACGCCGAGAAGCTTCGCGGCATCGTCGAATGGTTCGAGGCTCGCGGAAAGCGGGCCCTCAAGGACGCCGACCGGGAATACGTCTGGTATTCGGATTTCATCGAGGCCCAGGCCGAGTTGGGAATCTTCCGTGACTTCCTGACACCGGCCAGGGATGCCGGTGATGACGAGGCGAGGTACTGGGATACCCAGCGCATCTGTGCCTTCAATGAGATCTCGGCCTTCTACGGACTCGCCTACTGGTACACCTGGCAGGTCTCCATCCTCGGGCTGGGGCCGATCTTCATGTCGGCCAACGAGGCCGCTCGGGACCGGGCGGCAGCCCTCCTGGGGGAGGGGGCGATCTTCGCCTTCGGCCTCTCCGAGCGAGAGCACGGTGCCGACATCTACTCGACCGACATGGTCCTGACTCCCGAGCCAGATGGTTCGGGCTGGAAAGCCAGCGGGGGCAAGTACTACATCGGGAACGGCAACGAGGCCGCCATGGTTTCCGTTTTCGGTCGGATCGAGGGCGTCGAGGGACCTGAGGGCTACGTCTTCTTCGTCGCCGACTCCTCCCACCCGAACTACCGACTCGTACGTAACGTGGTCAATTCACAGAACTACGTCTCAGAGTTCGAACTCGATGAGTACCCGGTTAGCGAGGAGGACATCCTCCACCGCGGGCCGTCGGCCTTCGATGCGGCCCTCAACACGGTCAACATCGGCAAGTTCAACCTCGGTTTCGCTTCCATCGGGATCTGCGAGCATGCCTTCTGGGAGGCGATCACCCACGCCGACTCGCGGATCCTCTACGGAAACCGGGTCACCGATTTCCCCCATGTCCGGCAGGCATTCACCGATGCCTTCGCCCGGCTCGCCGCGATGAAGCTCTTCTCCTATCGGGCGATCGACTACTTCCGGACGGCCTCGCCCGAGGATCGGCGCTACCTCCTGTTCAATCCGCTCACCAAGATGAAGGTGACCACGGAAGGTGAGCGGGTCGTCGACCTGCTCTGGGACGTGATTGCGGCCAAGGGATTCGAGCGTGACATGTGGTTCGAGATGGCCGCCCGTGACATCCGGGCGCTGCCGAAGCTCGAAGGCACGGTCCACGTGAACATGGCCCTGACTCTCAAGTTCATGGCCTCCTACTTCTTCAATCCCGACCCTGAACTGAGT
This sequence comes from Solirubrobacterales bacterium, assembly GCA_040398125.1. Taxonomy (GTDB): domain Bacteria; phylum Actinomycetota; class Thermoleophilia; order Solirubrobacterales; family 70-9; genus 67-14. The sequence continues at coordinate 2,107 of JBBAUQ010000114.1, forward strand.
GCCCCGGACCGCCAACTCGAGCCCGGTGATGACTCATTCCTGTTTGACCAAGGTCCGGCCCGCGGGCTCAGCAAGGTCAGGTTTGGCCAGTGGGAAGCCGCACTCGAGCCCTTCAGTGAGGTGCCCAACGTGGCCCTGTTCGGTGAGCTTGCCGCATCATTCCGCGATTTCCTCGCCTCGGCTCCGCCCGATGAGAGCCAGCAGAAGGATCTCGACTACCTGCTCACCCTCGGCGAGCTCTTCACCCTCATCCCCTACGCCCAGCTGATCCTCGAGCAGGCCCTGATCACCGGGCTGCCGGAAGACACCCTGGACCAGATCTTCGACGTCCTGGTGAGGGACTTCTCGGCCTACGCTGCCGAGCTCCACGGCAAGTCCTCATCCACTGAGGCCCAGCAGGAGTGGGCACGCTCGGCGATCACCAAGTCGGTGAACGATCCCGAGCGCTTCGATGCCGTCTGGAACAAGGTCAGGGCCTTGGCCGGTGGCTACGAGATGCGGCCCTGACGGTTCTAGGGCCGAGTAGTAGTTAGTCGACGTCGGCCCGAGAGGATGAGCGCGAGACGCGCTGGTAGGGGGCTACCGGAACCGGACTGATGAAGCCGCTGATCCGGTCCATCGGTACATCGACCCAGCGAACCCGGTGGTTCTTGTTTCCTTCGATCGAATGGATGACGCGATCCCGGCGGTCGACCTCGGCGACCATCCCGATGTGGCTCTCGCCCTCGTAGGAGACCAGGTCGCCCGGGGTGGCCCGGTAGGTCCAGTAGCCGTTCCTCCGCGCCCAGGTGCTGAGATCGCTGACCTGGATCGCGACCGTGTCACCTCCGTGCGCGGTTCGGAGCAGGCTCGTCCCCTGGAAGTCATCGAGTCCGACTTCCCCGAGTGCCCAGGTGACGAAGGCGGCACACCATGCGTCATTGATGCTGTAGGGCGCGATCGCCCCGCGACCTCTTCGATAGCGAGGGACGTTGTCACCGTCCTTCTCGGACACCTTGCGCCGGTACTCCCTGGCGAGTAGGCCGAGGGCCTTCTCGCGTTGCCCCCGGGCCCTCTCCTGTCCCGTCCATCGGGGTACTGCAGGACCTACGGGACTCCCAACCGTGGCGGTCGTCCGGGAGGTGCAGTCAGGCGGTGTCACCTGACCGGTCACGGAACTCTCACCGCAGGCCAGGAGGACCGTGGAGCCGGTAAGAAAGGCAGTGAGAAGGGCTGTGAGAAGTGCGGCTCGCGTGGCTGATCGATCCTAGATCATCGGATCGGAAGCGATCCGATGCCGTGGTGTTCGCCGAGCGGCCGGCGAGTGGGCCATCAACAACAGGCGCCCACCTGGGCCTTTTGGCCGTTGGCCGGACCTCAGGTGCCGGTCTGTTCCCGGGCGGCCTTGGCCAGCTGAACCGTGGCTTCCCTCAGGCCGTCTGGTGATCCGACCGGCTCGATGAAGTCGACCCGGGTTGCGGCCTTGCCTTCCGGCGTCTCCAGGGTGAGATCCATTCCGTACCGGTCGATTCCGGCGCACTGGGCCGACTCGGCGTCATCCCGCCCACCGAGCACCCTCGCCATCTGAAGCAGGGCGTCGGCGTGGTCCTCGTTCAGGTGGTCCACCGCGGCGGGGGCGCTGGGATGAACCGGATCTGGGGTGGCCGCAGCGTAGTCGGCGGCCGAAGCTGAATCCATCCGGCCATACCCGCCGACCCACCTGACCCTCTCTACCTCCAGGACCCAGAGGGAGAAATCGTTGAAGTCGAGGTACATCTCGGCCGACGGTACGGCAGCGAGGTGGGCCTCACGGGCACCGTCCCCGAATTTATGGTCTTCCGGCCTGACTGCGCGGCCCGCAAGGGTGACCCGGCCACCGGCCAGCACCTCGCCACGATGGACCGGATCCGAAACCATCAAGGAGGCCTGATCGCGCTTCTCCAGGTTTCGACCGTGTTCGGCAAGCGTCGAGAGGCAGAGGACCGGAGAGCCATCCTCGAGGAGGCCGTAGGTGACCAGTGATGCCCAGGGGGTGCCGTCGTCGCTCAGGCTCGCCAGGGTGCCAGAGGTGGTTGCGTGGACCAGGGTCCGAGCTTCCTCGGAGGGGCTCCGCCGGGTTCCGTTCCGGGCCAGTGGCGGGACATCCGGGGCCACGACGTCACTCGGCAGGTCATGGCTCCCGGTGACTGACCGGATCGTCGTCTCTTCAGTCTGGCTGGACAAGCGCGCTCTCTTTCCTCCGAATCGGTGTTTTCAGTCCTGAATATCGGGCGACAGGGCGGCCGACCGGAATAGTTAGGGTACCCTATTATCGATCGTCGGAGTGGGCTGTTGGCCGTTCCACCCAGCAGAGGCAGCAAGCCGGAATCCCGCAAGATTCCCTCAAGACTTCCCCCCTCCCGGAGATCGGACCCCCCGAAACACCGAACCGAGATGAATCCAACTTCGAAAATCCGATTCCCGCGCGTAA
>JBBAUQ010000114.1:4565-4843 GCA_040398125.1 Solirubrobacterales bacterium
GTCCTCCTGGGGGTTCTCGCTTCTTTAATGCTGATCTTCTGCGCCGGGGCCCCGAATGCCGAGGCCAAGGCCCCCAAGAGGGTAGTGGCCCTCTCCCCGTTCTCGGCCAACACCATGGCCCTGCTCGGTACACAACCGGTTGCGGTCGGGCAGACCCTCGGGGGCGATCGCCGGCTGGCTCCCAGCCTTTCCCTCGTTCCGCGCCTGAGGCTCTCCCACCCGAACGGCCCGAATCTCGAACAGCTCAGTCGCATGCGACCGCAGCTCGTCTTCAATTC
>JBBAUQ010000115.1:0-4830 GCA_040398125.1 Solirubrobacterales bacterium
TGGTCAAGGCCCGTATCGAGATCTCGGGCAAGGGGATGCTCCGCCCTCCCACCGCCGGCATCGACATACACGGCGACCTCAGCCTGACCGGTTTCCGGGGAAGCATCGGCAGGAAGCCCTTCCAGGGGACCGATGCCCGGGAGATATTCGCCGAGATCAGGGATTACCTGAGCCGATGACCGAGGGCCATTCCCAACCTCCAGTAGAGGGAGAGCGACAGGTTCCCGAAGGCTCCTACGCAGCCGGCCGGATCGTCCGGCTGCCCCGGGGGGCCGAGAGGCCGATCTCGGTCTTCGTCAACGGGGTCGAGCAGAGCGAGGGAGAGGACTTCGAGATCGACGGCGAAAACGTCGTCTTCACCCGGGAGATCCTCAAGGAGGAGGTCGGCATCGGCCGCTGGCTGGCGATGTTCCTCGGCCTCTTCGGGACGTATCGCAAACACGAGACCGTGGACGTCCAGTTCACCCGGGACGGCCGCCTGGATCTGGCCTCGGACCTGCCGGTGATCGGCCCCGATGTTAAGCAGTGACCTACTTGAAGACGTAGAGGACCAGGAAGGCGACCAGGGCGAAGACCACGGCGGCCGCGATGATCCCCCTGTCCTCGGCGACGATCGCTGCCGTGGAGCGGTCATCGGAGCGGTCGTAGATCAGGTAGAGGTAGCGGAAGATCCCGTAGACGACCGGCGGGATGGTCAGCATCATCAGGCTGCCGGCAAGTGGTGAATAGACCGAGTAGATGGCGTAACTGATCACCGTGCCGGTGGTGACCATCGCCACCATCTGGTCCAGGAACGGGAGGGAGTAGTGCTCGAGGACCGGGCGCGAGCTGGTGCCCTCATGCAGCTCCGAGACGGCCTCCTGGCGTCGCTTGGTGAAGCCGAGGAAGCAGGCGAGCATCCCGGTGCAGAGGATGAGCCACTCGGATGCCTGGGTATCGACGGCCTCGGCGCCGGCCATCACCCGGAGGATGAACAGGGCGGCGATCGTCATCACGTCGATGATCACGATCTGTTTGAGGCCGAAGCTGTAGGCGACCTGGATGACCCCGTAGCCGGCGACCATCAGGCCGACCTCCCAGCGGACCGCCAGGAAGGCGAGCGCCAGGGCCCCGATCGCCAGGACGACCGCGATCACCCAGGCGGCCGGGATCGAGAGCTGACCGGCCGCGATCGGCCGAAGACGCTTCTTCGGGTGCTGGCGGTCGAGCTCGACGTCCATCAGGTCGTTGATGAAGTAACCGGCGCTCGAGATCGCGCAGAAGGCGGCAAAGGCGAGCAGTGCCTGGCCGACGGCCCACGGGTCCCCGACCTGGCCCGAGAAGAGCAGGCCGGCGAAGACCAGGACGTTCTTGACCCACTCGTGCGGCCGGGCCGTCTTGATCGCCGCCCGCAGCGGAGAGCGATCCGGAAGATCCGGCATCGATGATTGCGGGGCGGTGGTGGTCTCCATCGTTTTCAGGGCCGAGAGTCGGGCCCGGCAGTACACCGGCTGATTCAGACCCGGCAGGCAGTCGTGGAAGGCTAGCGACTGGGGCGGCCTGGCTCCCGGAACCGGGAGCCGCTGAAGAGGTCCCTTCAGGGGCCCGGTGGATCCAGCAGTACGCCTGGGTTGAGCAGCCCGGCCGGATCGACCCCCCGCTTGGCCCCGGCAAGGGCCGCGGCAAAGACATCGGGCCGCTGCCGGTCATACCAGGGGCGGTGATCGCGGCCGACGGCGTGGTGATGGGTGATCGTCCCGCCGGCCCCGAGGATGGCCTCGGAGGCCGCGGCCTTGATCTCATCCCACTGCTCGACCTCGCCACCGCGGACCGCCGGGGCGAGGACGGTGAAGTAGGGCGCGGCGCCGTCGGGGTAGACGTGGGTCAGCCGGCAGGAAACCCGGGGTGGCCCCGGGCCGGGACTGACCCGGGCGACCGCGTCCCGGGTCTCTTCCATCACCTGGTTCAAGAAGGCCTCGAACCGATCCCAGGTGATCGCCGTCTCGAAGGTCTCCGACAGGACACCACAGATGACCAGGGTGTCCCGGAGGTAGGGCGCCATCAGGAACGCCCCGCGCCACCGCTCGGCCCCGGACGGGTCATCCGAGCGGTCCTCCCCTCCCCCTCCGGTGTCCCGTCGTGAGGCGAGCGAGCCGCCATGGGCCCGGGCGATCTCGACCGCCTCATCGAGCCGGTCGCCGACCGGAACTGCATCGGACTCGAATCCGAGGAGGAGCAGGGCCGAGCTGCCGTCGCCGGCCATCATCGTCTCGGCTTCGAGCGGATCTATCAACCGGCAGTTCCCGGGGTTGAGCCGGGCCTGGACGATCTCGCGCACCGCCCCGGTCGCAGCTGCGGTGAAATCGGGAAAGGTGACCGTGGCGCTGGCCCGGTAGGAGGGCCTTGGCCTGACCCGGACCCAGGATTCGGTGATCACCCCGAGGGTGCCTTCCGAGCCGATCAGCAGCCGATCGGGGGAGGGTCCGGCTCCCGAACCCGGCAGACGACGGCTGGCCCACTCCCCGCTCGGGGTGAGCGCCGTCACCGACTCGACCAGGTCATCGATGTGGGTCTCTCCGGTGGCGAAATGACCGCCGGCGCGGGTGGCGATCCAGCCCCCGAGGGTCGAGTACTCGAACGACTGCGGGTAGTGCCTGAGAGTGAGGCCCTCCTCCCTCAGCCGGTCTTCCAGGGCCGGGCCACGCATGCCGGACTGGATGCGGGCGGCCAGTGACTCACGGTCGATCTCCAGAACCCGGTCGAGCCCGGTCAGGTCGAGACTGATGACCGGCCGATCGTCGCCTTGGGGGAGCCTCGGCTCGACCCCGCCGACCACACTGGTGCCACCACCGAAGGGGACTACGGCTGCCTCGGCATCGGCCGCGACCGAGAGGACCTGGGCGACCTCCTCGGCATCGCCCGGGAAGGCGACCAGGTCGGGTGGGTGCTCGAAGGTGCCGCGGTAGCCGCGGACGACATCACGGTAGGCCTTGCCGAGTCCGTGGACCAGGCGATCGTGATGGTCGGCCGAGAACAGACCGTCCGGACCGATCGCGGGATCCAGCCGGGGGGCAGGCAGGACGATCTCATGCGCGGGGACTGGCGGAACGGGTTCACCCCCGAAGCCGAGCCGCTCCCGGATCGCCAGGGCTGCCTCGGCGAGCTCGGCCGGCCCGGGCTGCTGGTCCTCATAGCCCCAGCCCCAGTGCTTGAGCCGCCTGTCCGACCCCACCTGGCCGATTACCAGTGGACGCCGCGCAGCAGGTGGGCGAAGGCGACGGCCTCGCTCGAGGTGCCTTCAGATGGCTGCCCGACCTCTGGCTCGGCTCCGGCCTTAGCCGAAGCGGCCTTCGACTCGGGGAAGAGCCGGTAGCCGATGTTGAGGACCCGGTCGCTCGTCTTGGGCGAGACCGCGTAGAGCAGCTCGCCGAAGTTGCCGAGCGCGGTCGCAACCTTCTTCGGCCGGTTGATCATCGCTCCGGTGATCATCTCGGCAGCGTCATCCGGACTACTGGTCGGGAAGGCGTCATACATCCGGGTCGGGGCGATCATCGGCGTGCGGACGAGCGGCATGTAGATCGAAGTGATGTGGACCCCGTCATCGACCACCTCGGAGGCAACCGAGCGACTGAAGGCGTCGAGGGCGGCCTTGGAGGCGATGTAGGAGGAGAACCTCGGGACGTTGGTCTGAACCCCGATCGAGGAGACATTGATGATGTGGCCGCTCTTTCGCTCCCGCATCCCGGGCAGGAACCTGAGGATGAGCTTCAGCGAGCCGAAGTAGTTGAGCTGGATCGTCCGCTCGAAGTCATGGAACCGGTCATAGGAGAGCTCGACCGAACGACGGATGGAGCGCCCGGCGTTGTTGACCAGGATGTCGACGTGGCCGTGCTCCTCGAGCACCTCGGTGGCCATCCGGTCGACGTCGTCTATGTCGGAGAGGTCACAGGGGTGGATCCAGGCCGTGCCCCCGGCTCCCTCGATCTCCTCCTTGAGCTCGGCCAGCTTGTCGGTCGAGCGGGCGACCAGCAAAACCCGGCCACCGGCCTCACCGACCTTCAGTGCCGTCGCCCAGCCGATGCCAGAGGAGGCCCCGGTGATCATCACGTTCTTGCCGCGCACCGCCCCTGCCAGGGTCCGGTCCCTGGGAAGGCCGGGGTCGAGGTTCTCCTCCCAGTAGTCCCAGAGCCGATCGGCGTAGCTCGGCAGCGGGGGCACCGAGATCTCGGTACCGGCGAGGGCCTCGAGGGTGTTCGAGCAATCGAAGTCGGTCGGGTAGTTGACGTAGACGAGGACCTCGGGCGGGATCCCGAGCTCATCGAGTGCCAGCCTCCCGGCAAGTCGGGCCGGCGCCATGATCGGCAGGCCTGACAGGCCACCGGACAGTGAAGAGGGGACCAGGTCGAGCAGTCGCGAGTTCAGCCGGACCGCCATCCGCGGAGCGTGGGCCTCACGGGCGAAGAGGTTGATTATCTGACCGGCAGTCAGGGGGTTCGGGTCGGTCAGGTGGAAGGTCTGGCCGTCCCGACCGTCCAGGTGGGCGATGTGATCCATCGCTGCGGCGACGAAATCGACCGGAACGATGTTGATCCGGCGGCCCTCGATCCCGACCGTCGGAAGCCAGTCAGGCAGGAGCGAGCCGAGCCTCTTGATCGCACTGAAGAAGTAGTAGGGGCCGTCGACCTTGTCCATCTCGCCGGTCTCGGAATCCCCGACGACCACCCCGGGCCGGTAGACGCGGAAGGGTCGGTCGAGGTCTTCTCGAACGATTCGCTCGGACTCGTGCTTGGTCCGGAAGTAGGCGTGCTGATCCAGGTTGGTCGCCTGGTCGAACATGTCCTCGCTCCAGGT
>JBBAUQ010000116.1:0-4784 GCA_040398125.1 Solirubrobacterales bacterium
GACCGAAAAGCAACCACCCAGCTTCAGCACACTCCGAATCGAGTCCGAGGGTGTACTCGGTGAGCTGGTGCTCGACCGCCCGGACTCCTACAACGCTATGAGCCCCGAGTTGATCGACGAGCTCGCCCTCGCCTGCGGCTGGCTGGCCGACCAGGCCGATTTCCGGGCACTGGTCATCACCGGCGCCGGACCGGCGTTCTGCGCCGGCGGTGACATCAACTGGTTCAAACGGGGCCTGGAGGACCCGGACGTCGACATCGTGGCCGGGGTGAGGGCCGGCGCCGAGAGGCTCCACCAGGCGATCATCGACCTTCAGCGAGTGCCCTACCCGGTGGTGGCGGCGATAAACGGACCGGCCGCCGGGGCCGGGTTCTCGCTGGCCCTGGCCTGTGACATACGGATCTGCTCCCGTGAGGCCTTCCTGGCCTGTGCATATGGCCGGATCGGCGCCTCCCCCGACGGAGGGATGACCTACTTCCTGCCAAGGACCGTCGGCCCAGCCAGGGCGATCGAGCTGCTGCTCAACGATCCCAACCTGAACCCCGACACGGCGCTGGCAGAGGGTCTCGTCTCGGAAGTGGTGGACCCCGGGAACCTGATGGACCGGGCCCGGGAGAAGGCGCTGAAGCTGGCCACCAAATCGCCCTATTACGTCAGGCAGTCGAAGTGGCTGGTGCAGCGCAGTCTCGACAACAGCCTGGCCGACCACCTCCAGCTCGAGCGGCACTCGATCGCCGAATCCATGGCGACCGAGGACCTGCGCCAGGCGGTCACGGCCTTCCTGGAAGGCGGAGAGGTCGAGTTCGGTCGGGACTAGTCCTGGCGGGTCAGGAGCCTGCCGACGCTGTCTGCAACGCAGCAAGGCTTCTCATTTCCCTCGACCTCGAGGGTGAAACGGGTCACGTTCTGGATCCAGCCACCTCCGACCTCCTCGGAGCTGAGCAACTCGGCCGAGGCCCTCACCTTCGAGCCGGCCAGGACCGGGGCCGGGAAGCGCACCTTGTTCCAGCCATAGTTGACCCCGAGGAGGAAATCCCCCGAAATCGTGATCAACTGATCCCGGAAGCCGTCGATCATCGAGAGGGTCAGGTTGCCGTGGGCTATGGTCGTTCCGAACGGGCTCTCGCGTTGGGCCCGCTCGACGTCGACGTGGATCCACTGATGGTCACCGGTCAGCGTGGCAAAGAGGTCGATCATCTCCTGGGTGACCTCCCGCCAGTCGGTCGGGCCGGCTTGGACGCCGATCAGGGCGCTGATCGATTCGGGATCGGTTATCTCTAGCTTGGGCATCGGTCGGTCTCTGGCCTGATGGCCTCACTCACCAGACTAGGGGAGACGACTGGACCAGCGAGGGTAAGTCGGTCGGATCTTGGTCAGGCGGGCGATTCCGGCCAACACCGGAAGCATCATATTCTGGAGCCAGATCGGGATCGAGGTCGCCCTGATGTCATTGCGGAAATACCAAAAGGTTGCCCCGAGCTGAAGCGGGTTCTTTGGTTTTCCCGTCTCATCCGTCATCCCTTCGCTGGAGAGCCCGGCCAGGGTGTCGTGAAGTTCGGCGGTCAGACGGGCCGGCCTCAGCTCTACCCAACCGACCATCGGTTCCGGCCCGGGGTTGCGAATCTCATGGCGTTGCGGTGAGGGAATATCCACAGTGTCACCGGCACCGAAGACCCTGGTGACCCCGTCAACCGTGAACTCGCCCCTGCCGGACTCGAGGATGAATCGTTCCGAGGAGTACGGATGGGTGTGCTCGACGATGTGTCCGCCGGGATCCTGCTTCCAGCGATACCTGACGAGCTCTCCATTCGTCTCCACCCCGGTCTGCTCGAACTGGATCCATTCGCCGGTTGAAGGGTTGTGTGTCTCTCGATAGGAGGCCACGGGCTGAACCTAGCCAGCGCAGCGGCCGCGGTCAAGATCCTTGCCCACCTGGGGCCGGTTCTCTGCCAGCTGGAGCTCAGCGAACCAGCTCGATCCCGAGGGCCGGCCCCACCAGAGATACCGAGCCGTCGAGTAGCGCCATGATCCGGGCCAGGTAGGCCCTGGTCTCGGGATACGGAGGAACGCAGTTGCAGGAACCGACCGCTCCGGGTCCGGCGTTGTAGGCCGCCAGCGCCAGGGGGATGGACCGGAACCGCCGGATGAGCTCGGACATCATCCGGGCCTGGGCATTTATCGAGGCGATCGGGTCGAAGGGATCACCCAGTCCGTATGAGGCGGCCGTAGCGGGCATGAACTGGGCTATGCCCATCGCACCGGCCGAGGAAACGGCCCGGGGGTTGAAGTTGGACTCTGCGAGTAGTTGGGCTGCCAAGAGGCCGGGTGAGACGTTCCAGCGCATCGCCGAGCGGAGGATCGGCGCTCGATACCGGGTCGGGACGAAATCGGGCAGGACGCCCTGGGTGCTGCGTTCCGGACCCTTCCGAGCTGCCCCGAATGCCGCCCCAGCGGAGCAGGGTGGAGGTCCGGCGGTGAATCCGAAGTGCCAGGGCTCCCAGGAGTAGCGCTTGGTGAATCCGAACCTCGGTGCGTTCGCCGCCAGCCAACCGTAGGCCGATGGCGGCCCGAGGTCCAGCTCCGTGCCGCAGCGATGAAGGGACTTCCCCGGCGGGGCCACCCAGCGTGGATCGGGATTTGCCCGGAAGAGGGCCGCCTGCTCGGCATCGGAGCGGTAGCCGGAGGTCACGGTGATGGTGACTCCGGCCCGACGGGCGGCGGCAACGAGTCGGTCGAAGGCAAAGGCGACGTCGGGCCTCATCCCTTCGCCCTGGCGGACGGCAAGGGGACCGCTGTAGCCACCGCCAGCAGCAATCGGGAGACCGGTGAAGCCGGGAGAGACCGAAAGACGGGCTTCGGCTTCAGTCATCACCGGTCGGCGGCCGGTCTGGCCGGCAGGAATCCGGACGATCGTCCGGACCGGCACCACCGAACCGGCATCGGGGAACGAGACCACGGTCTTGAAGGCACCGGCACCGTTGCCGATCGCCGTCCGGACAGCGGCGAGCCGGGCCCGACCGAGGTACCTGCTCTTCGGGAGGTGGGCCGGATTGGGTAGTCCGTTGGGAAGCGTCGGCGGTGCCAACAGCCGCGGCAGATCGTCACGCATCGACCTGGCTGACGCCAGGGCCGCCAGATCGGAGGTTCGCTGGACCCTTGCCTTTCCGGTAACGGCACCGGCCAGGGCAATCAGCGCGACGGTCGACACGACTATGAGGAAGACGGCCCCGAGGGCCAGCGGGGTGACCTGGGCCCTCTCATCCGAGGCGGCCCGCACCCTCCCTGAAAGAGGTTCGAGGAGCCGGTGGACCACCGCCCCGAAACGACGGAGGGAAGAGTGACCGTCGGGTCCGGGAGCCGCGGTCACATCCATTCCGAGTTCCCGGGCTTCGGCTCGGGCGACAGCCAGCAGGTCGGGAATGATTCCCTCCTGCTCACCAACCGAGAGGAAAAGGACGGAGTCCGGCCGACAGGCAGGGTCCTCGATGATCTCTCGATATAGCCCGGGGCCGAGGGCCAGGACCAAGGGGACCTCGGCAGGGACTGCCTCGACGAGGAAGGCGACCAGCGATGCGGGCTCGGCCTCCTCCCCGGGTCGGATCAGACAGACACGGCCGCGGACGACGAGCTCACAGTCGGGAAGCTCCTCCGTCAGGGCTTCCTGGACCTCCTTGGCCCCGGCAGAGGCAAAGAGGGTTGGGATTACGGAGCCGGACAGGCCGACCTCGACAACCACGGCACAGCCATCTCGACCGGCCTGGCGATCGGCCTCGGCCAGCGCCTTCTTCCGGATGTCACCGGTGCCCCCGACCCGGGTGATCGCCAGCACCGGCGCCGCCCGATCCATCAGATACCGCCGACCCCGGCCCAGCCTGCGCTGGCATCGACCGAGATCAGGTCGGCCAGCACCCCGAAGGGCGAAGGCGGAACGAGCCGTACACTCACGCGCCTGCCTTGCACCGCGACCTCCGAGCGGGTCAGAGCCCAGTCCGGCAGCGCGGCCCGGGCTGCACCCCGTGCCGACTCGCCCCTGATGGCAGCCACTGCCCCGGCCTGGGACGCCGAGTCTGCGAGAGACTGGCAGTAGCCGATAGCGAGAGCCTGGAAGCAGACGAAGCCGGTCAACAGGAAGATCGGGATGACCGCGAGCGCCTCCACGGTCGCCTGACCCGAAGCCCGCTCAACAGTTCCCTGGGGCCCGTTCAACGGATGCCTCACCGCTCCCCGAGGTCGGCCCTGCCGGTGACCCTGGCAGTCGGCAGCGCCGGCAGGATCGCCGGCATCAGCACCTCGACCGTTACCCCGTCCTGCCGAGTCACCTTGGCCCCGGCCCGCAGGACCCCCGGCAGCGCCCGACGTGCAGCCGGTGCGACGGCATCCCCGGTAAGCACGGCCCGGGCCCCGGCCCGGGCGGCGACACCGGCTGACCAGAGACTGAACCCGGCAATCACGAACTGGAGGGCAATCAGGAGGCCGAGGATCAGTAAGGGCAGGGATCCGATCAGCTCGAGAGAAACCGAGCCACGATCATGCCGGACCGGCCATCTTGGACCTGACTTCGACTCGCACAACACCGGCCAGAGGTTGGTTCGCGGGGCGTCTTGGGAAAGCGCCAAACCTGACCGAACGGCCCGAATTCAGAGAGAAAAGAGTGACACCACCACGGGATGGTCCGAGAGCCGCAGGCCTCGCCCGGTCGATCGGTCAGTCACGTCTCGCACCCGGTCCGGGAGAACATCTGACTGGACTGGCACCGGCCTGCCGGTAGAGAGAAGGTGGTCGAT
>JBBAUQ010000117.1:0-4699 GCA_040398125.1 Solirubrobacterales bacterium
CCCGGGGTAGGCCAGGGGCACCAGCAGGGCGATCAGGGCCGTTCCGGCTGCCGCCGCGAGGGACTTTGGCCAGCGGCCATTCACGCGGCCCAGCCTACCGGCGGGCATCCCGGTCACCCCGGTTTTCCCCTGCCCGGAAACGGCCCGTTCGGCCGGCCCGCGGTGACAGCTGGAGCCGGTCGGTCTATAGGGTGGGCCGATGGATAACGAACAGGATCACCACTCTCACTCTGACCAGCCCACGCCGTCATCGAGGATCGGTGCACTGGCCCAGGAGCTGATGGAGCAGGTCGAGCGCGACACGCCCGGCGCCACCCTCGACCAGCTGGTCATCTCGGCCGTGCTGAGCGAAGACGCCGGCGGCGGGGAGCAGACCATGCACGTCCAGCTGGTATCTGACTCCTCTGACCCGCTTTCCGTGGTCGGGCTTCTGACCGTCTCCCTGGACCTCGCCAAGGGCCAGATGACCGGCGGCGCCTGAGCGCCCGTCAGCTGACAAAGCAGTTCGCCGTCTGTAGGCCGGGCAAGGAGCCCGGTCCGGCTACCGCGAGTAGTGCTCGACTATCAGGCGCTCCTCGATCGGAGCGGCGATGTCCTGGCGCTCGGGCATCCGGGTGACCGTGCCCTTCAGGCCGTCCAGGTCGGCGGTCAGCCAGCCCGGCGTGTTGGCGGCCGTGTCGGTCGCCTCGCGGACCAGCGGCTCGATCGGTGACCCGGGCTTGATCGCCACTACGTCACCTTCGCTCACCTCATAGGAGGGGCGGTCCAGCCTCTTGTCGTTGACCAGCACGTGCTGGTGGACCACGAACTGCCTCGCCTGGGCCCTGGTCGTCGCCAGCCCCAGCCGGTAGACCACGTTGTCCAGGCGGCACTCGAGGTGGCGCATCAGGTTCTCACCGGCCATTCCGTCTTCCCGGCTGGCCCTGTCAAAGAGCTTGGCGAACTGCTTCTCCCGCAGCCCGTACATCGTCTTGGCCCGCTGCTTGGCCCGCATCCGGACCGAGAACTCACTGGCCCGGCGCCGGCCCCGGCCGTGCTGGCCGGGCGGGTAGGGGCGCCGTTCCATCGCGCCCTTGCCGCTCAGCGCCCGCACGCCCTTCAGCCCGAGGTCCTCGCCCTCGCGCCTTGAAAGCTTTTCCTTTGGTCCTGTGTACCGACCCATATCGCGATCAGGGAGGCTAGCGGATAGCCGCCACCCCCGGTCCGGACGGCACTCTGTTCGCAACGTCCGCCTTTCCCGGTGGCCACCCGGCAGCCGGTCTTCGTATAGTCCCGGCAACCGCGATCACCATGGAAAGCTCACCCAAATCACCAGGCTCCCCGGGATCACTCAAGGGCAAGATCCTGATCGCCGCGCCGAGCCTCTTTGACTTCTTCCGCCGCACCGTCGTCCTGGTGGTCGAACACAGTGAGAAGGGCGCCTTCGGGGTGGTCTTGAACCGCCGGGCCGACGCCGAGGTCCTCGAGCAGGTCCCCGACCTCGGCCCCCTGGTCGAGCGTGGCGCCCCGCTCTGGGTCGGCGGCCCGGTCTCCCCGGACTCGATCGTCGTGCTCGGCGAGTTCGATGACGCCTCCCGCTCGGCCGGCGCGGTCACCGGCCGGATCGGCGTGGTTGACCCGGACGTCGCCTCTGAGGTCCACCGGGCCCGGGTCTTCGTCGGCCACGCCGGCTGGGGCCCCGGCCAGCTGGACGAGGAGGTAGAGGAGGAGTCCTGGATAGTCGGTGAGCTGGAGGACGAGGACGTCTTCTCCGAGGAAGACCTCTGGTCCGAGGCACTCGCCCGCCGCGGCGGCGACTTCCAGATCCTCGCCACCATGCCTGACAACCCGAGCCTCAATTGAGCTACGACTACGGCGCCGCGGTCGACCGCCCACTCACCAGGGAGAGCCTGGACCCTGACCCCTTCACCCAGTTCGACGCCTGGTTCACCGAGGCGGCCGAGGTAGTCCGTGAACCCGAGGCGATGTGTATCTCGACCGTGGACGCCGAGGGCAACCCCGACTCCCGGATGGTCCTGCTGAAGGGCTTCGGCCCGGAGGGCTTCCGCTTCTTCACCAACTATGAGGGCACCAAGGCGACCCAGCTCGCCGCCCACCCGGCCGCCGCCCTGCTCTTCTTCTGGCCTGACCTGGAGCGCCAGATAAGGATCCGCGGCCCGGTGGAAAAGCTCACCCCCGCCGAGTCGGATGAGTACTTCGCCACCCGCGGCCGGGGCAGCCGGATCGGCGCCTGGGCCTCCCCCCAGAGTGAGGTCATCCCCGACTCCCGCGAGGAGCTCGACCGGCTGAACCAGGAGGCGGCGGCCCGCTTCCCGGAAGACGAGGAGATCCCCAGGCCCGAGCACTGGGGCGGCTACCGGCTCTCACCGGTCCAGTTCGAGTTCTGGCAGGGCCGCCAGGCCCGCCTCCATGACCGCTTCCGCTACCTGCCCGAGGGTGACGGCTGGCGGATCGAGCGCCTGGCCCCCTGAGGGCCCCACCGCTCCGAATTCCCCCTTCCCGTGTTGATGGGTGTAGTTTTCCCCTGCCTGGGAGGTGACGGGATCGGCCCGCCTCCCGACCAGGCCCTGACGGGAGGAATTGATGAGCCACACGGCAAGCCGTATCTCCAGGTACTCGGCGCTGGTCGCCGCAACCGTGCTGCTCGGACTGCTCGTCGCCCTCACCTTCACCGCTGCCCCGGCCAGCTCCGGGCTGCCACCCGTCGTCGGAAACCCGGCCGCCTTCCAGACCCGCGCCTCGGTCGGTGAGATCTACGTCAAGGACGCCCGCCCCGGGGCCGAGCTCGTCCTCTTCGATGAATCGGACCAGCAGGTCGGCCAGGTGACGGCCGACCGCTTCGGCTCGGCGATCTTCTACTACCTGGACCAGGGCGCCACCTACACCGTCCGCGAGGAAGTAGATGGCACCACCTACTCCAGCCCCGAGGTAACGGTCCTCGAGATGGATGACAACCCGTCGGCCTCCTTCTATGAGGGCAAGGAACTGAAGAAGGGCCTCAACTACATCGAGATGCGCGACGGGGTCGAGCTGGCGGTGACCGTCCGCCTGCCGGCCGGCAAGACGCTCGCCGACGGCCCCTTCCCGACCTTCATCGAGTACTCGGGCTACCAGGTGGCCGCCCCCAACCCCTTCCCGATCGGCGGCGGCAATGACCCGCTCGCCCCGGCGTCTTCGACCTCGGTCGGCTCACTCATCGGGCCGCTCCTGAACTTCGCCGTGGTCTCTGTCCAGATGCGCGGCTCGGGCTGCTCTGGCGGTGCCTTTGACCTCTTCGGCCTGCCGACCATCTATGACGGCTATGACGCTGTCGAGACCGTCGCCGCCCAGGACTGGGTCAAGGGCCACAAGGTCGGCATGGGCGGGATCTCCTTCTCCGGCATCACCCAGCTTTTGACCGCCGGCACCAGGCCACCGAGCCTCGCCGGCGTCTCACCCCTCTCGGTCACCGATGACGTCTATGAGGCCACCGGCTACCCGGGCGGCATCTTCAACCGGGGCTTCGCCTACTCCTGGATCAGGGAGCGGGCCGCCGACGCCCTGCCGGCACCCGAGGGCGGCCAGCCCTACGCCCGGATCCTCTCTGACCCGACCAACCCCAACTATGACCCGAAGTGCGCCGCCAACCAGGACCTCCGCCTCCAGACCCAGGACTTCGAGCAGACCATCCAGGACAACGCCTTCCGCACCCCGCAGGTCTTCGACAAGCGGGCCCCGAGCTACTGGATGTCACGGATCGAGGCCCCGGTCTTCCTGGTCGGCGCCTTCCAGGACGAGCAGACCGGCGGCCACTTCGTTGACAGCCTCGCCCGGCTCTCCAAGAACCGTGACGTCTGGCTCTCGCTGATGAACGGCGTCCACGTCGATTCACTCGGCCCCAGCACGATCACCCGCTGGGTCGAGTTCATGAACCTCTTCGTCGCTGACCGGATGCCCTTCGTCCCGCCGATCGTCCTCGGCCTCTCCGAGGACCTCTACGAGGGCATCGCCAACGCCCCCTCCATCCCGGTCCAGGACGTCCGTGACTACTCCGGGCTGACCGTCGAGCAGGCCAGGGACAAGTTCCGCCAGGACCGCCGGGTCCGCCTGCTGATGGACAACGGCGCCGCCATCCCCGACACCCCGGGAGCCCTCGGGGCCAAGTGGGATCTGAACTTCGACTCCTGGCCGATCAAGTCGGTCAAGCCGACCCGCTACTTCCTCGCCCCCGGTGGCCGGCTGGCCGCCAAGAAGCCGGCCCGTGCCGGCACGGCCGCCTACACCGCTGACCCGGCCGCCCGCCCCGAGCAGACCATCACTGACGGTTCCGAGTGGCAGGCCCAGCCGAACTACGACTGGCAGCCGCTGGTCGCCGGCAAGGGCCTCGGCTTCATCACGCCGAAGCTCACCCGGGACACCGTGATGGCCGGCAACGCCAGCCTCGACCTCTGGATCAAGTCCTCCGCCCTGGACACCGACCTCCAGGCGACCATCACCGAGGTCCGCCCGGACGGCAAGGAAGTCCTCGTCCAAAACGGCTGGCTGAGGGCCTCGCACCGCAAGCTCTACCCCAAGCGCTCGACCGTGCTGAACCCGGTGCCGACCCACCTCGCTGAAGATGCCCGGCCGCTCGCCAAGGGCAAGTTCAACTACGTCCGGGTGCCGCTGTTCGCCTTCGCCCACGCCTTCCGCAAGGGCTCCCAGGTCCGCCTGAACATCC
>JBBAUQ010000118.1:0-4686 GCA_040398125.1 Solirubrobacterales bacterium
GGCAGTGCCTGAAGCCGACGGTGCCAGAGCCGTTGACGGCTGCCCGGTCACCCGATTCCCATCCCGAGCCGAACAGGAAGAAGAAGGAGTAGACGAGATCAGGCTTGCCCGGCCTCGACTCCGGAGCACCCTCGATGACTCCGCCCGATGCCGCCGTGCCATCACCGCTGGCGATGTACTGGATGAATGACTCCCGCGGGCGCCACTCGATCTCGGCCCAGGTCAACCCTCGGGCATCATCGGGTCGGGGAAAAGGTGCCGGGACCGGCGGCGGGTCGGAGACTGGATTGGTCACCTGGGTGGCAAACAGGTCCGGTTTGGTCCAGGTCATTCCGGGCCGCAGGCCAGACGAGGGCAGGCGCTCGCGAAGCAACCTGCCGGCCACCCGAGTCAGCACGGCCCGGCCCCCGGAGACCTCGAGCTCGGCGCCGGGGCCGATCGTCTGCCTGATCCTGGCCCCGCGCAGGAGCAGGAAGTTGACCCGACTCGTCCCGACATCAGCCCTCAACACCCGACGTTTGCCAGGCCTGAGTGCCAGAGACAGTTCCCGGATCGCCAGCCTGTCAACCCCCTTGCGGTTCAGGTTTATCCCCCCGCTGAAACCGATTCGGGTCACCCCGTCTCTCCTTTTCACCGACCTGACCGGGAACTCCGGTTCGCCAGTTGGCCGTGATGCCGGGGAGATCATCCCGAGGCGCATGTCCTCGGCCGACAGGAACCGCTTCAGTGATTCCGCCACCGGAAGGCTGAGGGTACCCTCGTAGCTTCCGGGCTTGGGCAGGGAGCCTGAATCGCACGGCTCGAGCCCCTGGGCCGACGCGGACGGGCCGAAGGCAAACGCCAACAGCCCGGCAACCAGGACGCCCAGGGCCGTCGCCGCAGCGCGGCCGCTCTGCGCACTCCCGCTTTTGGTGCCGAGATCCAAGCCCTACCCCACTGGGACCCGCGCCCGGACCGTGATTGGGTCGAGCGGGCTTCCCTCACCGTAGAGACAAGGCGGGGGCGCCATGGGGTTGCAGAGCCTGAGCGCCGCCGAACCTTCAGCCGTAAGGGCGGCCGGAACGGCATTCCAGGTAAATACCCCTCCCTCCTGCACCGGGTCGACCTGGGTGGTATCGAGGGTGGCAAAGTCAACCCGCTGGTCCGGTATCCAATTCCCACTCACGTTGGTGTCGATGGTCATGACGATCCTCGACTCCTCGGAGTCGACATACACGGTCGGATCAGACATCGTCAGGCGGAACTGGCCCGTGTGGCATGAGGTGATCTCACCCGACCCATTGATGATCGCCTCAGGCAGGGGCCCAGCCCCTCCCAGAACCCCCGCGTCGAACGGGAAGGTGAAGCCTGATGGCGGCCCGGGGAAGGGGGCTGGGTTGACGGTCGCCCCACCATCCGGAAAGAATCCTCCCGCACCGAAGATGTAGCCGCGATAGGAGGCCTTGAAGCCCCAGGTGACCGGATCGCCCGAAGTCGGGACGGACGGTTCGAGGTCCGGCAGCGGACCGGGCGGCGGAATGTCGCCGGCGGTCTTGGTGGTGGCCGGAAGGTCACAGAGCTCGGCGTAGGGATCCTCGAAGGCTGCCTGGGAGGCCAGCTCCAGGGTGCCGAGCTGTGCGGCCGGCAATTTCTTAAGTCGCAGGGACTTCTTGATCAGGCCGGCTCCCTGCCTGGTCAGCTCGAAGGCCTGGCTGGGGAGGTCGACCGTACCTACTTCGTAATTGACCGAGCGGGTTCCGAGCGGCTGGAACATCGAGACACGCTTGCCGCCATGGCTGGCCTTGACGAGGCCCCTGCCCCCGGAGAATTCGTAAGCGAGGGAGGTCAACTTGACTTGGCGGACCTTGCCCTTGACCTTCCGCTTGAAGATCAGGCCGCCGCGGAGTGTGACCCTGGGCTCCCCCGAGAAGGTGACGTTCAGGACGGGACTTTGAAAGAGGAAGCTGCCCCCCGGTCCCTTGGACCTGGTCGTGGGCTGGACCGGCGAGACGGTTACACCCTGACGCGTCAGGGCCTTGCCCGAGCTGCCCAGGGGCATGTCCATCTGCAGCTGGCCTTGTGGTCCGACCGCCCCGGCCGGACTGGGAGAGGCCAGGAACCAGAGGACCGAACCGGCCAGGGCAAGGATCATGGCCGCAACTACGGGCCCGGGTTGCAATACCGTGCGGGGGCTGCTCATTTCCTTACTGGGATCCTTTCCTGCTAGTTCTGGGGCGTTGGCCGCGGCCCTTAGGTTCACCTAATTCTTACTCGGCATACCTTAGCCAAACGGCCTGCCGACCGGCCAACGGCAGTCGATCAGTCCGTGGTCTCGAGCCATCCGACATGGAGAGCCGAGCGGCCTTCGCGCTCGACGAGCTCGGCGTCGACGCCCCAGACCTCGGCGATCAACTCCTCCTTCAACACCTCATGGGGGTCCCCAGTTGCGATCGACACTCCGTGGGAAACCACGACGCACCGATCGGCAATTGCAGCCGCGAGGGCGAGGTCGTGGACGATCACCAGCACGCCGAGGTCGTCTGACACGAGGTCCCTGAGCAGTCGCGAAACCTCAGAGATGGCGCCGAGGTCGAGCTGGGCGGTCGGTTCATCGGCGACCAGGGCCGGGGCTTCCTGGACCAGCCCGATCGCGATCTGGACCCTCTGGAGCTCGCCACCCGAGAGGGTGGTCAACAGGCGATCCCTGAACTCGGTCATCCCCGTACGCTCCAGGGCCATCTCGATCGCCTCCCGGTCATCCTGGGCAAGGGGCTGCATCGGGCGAAGGTGGATCGAGCGGCCGATCCTGAGGGCCTCGGCCACGGTGACTCCCTCGGGAACGTGGGCACGCTGGGGGATGAATGCCCGGATCGCGGCCAGGTCCCTTCCGTTGAGATCGGAAAGCTGCCGACCGCCCCACAGGACCCTTCCCCCTGTCGGCTTGGTGATACCGCAAACTGCCTTGGCGAAGGTCGATTTCCCGGCACCGTTGGGACCGACGATCGCGACCAGTTCGCCCCGTCGGAGGGTCAGGTCGATCCCTCTGAGAATCTCGGCGGTTCCTATCCGTACTTCGACCGCCCTTGCCTCGAGCAGGGGTGCCTCACGGTCGAACTCGATCTCCCGGCCGAAGCCCAGCATCAGACGGCCTTCCTCAGCAGCCAGAGAAAGACCGGCACCCCGATCAGCACAAGGAAGGGTCCGACCGGCATCTCGACCGGTGCAACCAGTACCCGCGCGAGGGTGTCTGCGAGGACCAGCAGGGCCGCGCCACCGAGGGCCGATACCGGAATCACGTAAGCATGACTCCTGGTGCCTGCCGCCAGGCGGACGATGTGGGGAACGACGAGTCCGAGGAAGGCCAGCAGGCCGGCAACCGAGGCTGCTGCAGAAGCCAGCAGGGCCGCGGTGAAGGCAGCGAGGAAGCGGATCCTCCTCGGCTTCGAGCCAAGCGACATCGCAACTTCATCACCCAGCATCAGCCTGTCGAGTGGTCGCACGAGGAACGCTGCAAACACGAACCCGAAGGCGAAGTAGGGCCAGATCTGCTTCAGGGTCTCCCAGCCGGTCGTAGTGAGGCCCCCGACCAGGAAGAAGATTCCCGAGGGCACCCGGTCGGGAAAGGCTGCCAACAGTGCCGCTGTCGCCGCACCGAAGAGCGAGGCGATCGCGATTCCGGCCAGGATGACCCGGCCGATGCCTCCCCCCCTCCTGCCGGTGAATCCGATGAAGAAGACCAGGCCGGCAGCGACCAGGCCGAATACGAGCGCGCTGATCGGCAGCAGGGCGATCTGATTAGGACTGAGGATGATTACCAACATCGCCCCGAAGCCGGCTCCACCGGTCACCCCGATCACATCGGGGGAGGCCAGCGGATTCCCGAGGGCCCCCTGCAGGCAGGCCCCGGCCACGCCGAGGGCGGCACCGACCACCAGGGCCTCGACAGTTCGGGGAAGCCGGAGGGTCTCAACGATCTGTACGTCGGGACCGGAGCCGCCACTTCCGAAGAGGATCTGCAAGACCTCCGAGAAGGGGATCTCAACGGCACCGAAGGCCAGCGAGGCGATCGCCCCGAACAGGACGGCAACCGAGAGGGCCAAAGCGACGGCGGTGCGTCTGGCGCTCAACTGCCTCTTTCGTTCTAGAGGTTGCCCAGGTAGCGGCGAACGACCTTGATGGTCCTGCCGACGTCAGTCCCGGCCTGGAGGAGTGAGTTGTCCGTGGATATGTGGACCCGGCCGTTCTCGACGGCGTCGGTCTGACTCCAAGCGGGGTTTTGCCGCAGGTACTCCTTCATCGCCGGTATGTCCTCCTGGTTGCCGTGGGGCACCGCGATGATCACTGAAGGATTCTGACTGACCACTATCTCGTCCGAAAGGCGGGCAAAGCCACCTCCCCCGGAGAGGCCGCCGGTCAGGAGCCGACCGCCGGCTCGCTTGACGACTTCCCCTCCCCAGCTGTTTGGCAGGAAGGTGTATGGGGTCTTGCTGACGCCGAGGATCAACATCACCCGGGGGTTCTTGTCAATTCCACGAGTGCTCCTGCTGACCGACTTCCTCATCCGGGTGACGAGCTTCCGGCCCTCTGACTTGCGACCGATGTTGGCCGCCACTCGACCGACCTGCCGGTAGACCTGGGAGACGGTCCTCGGTTCGACCTGGACCACACGGGCACCGAGGCGCTCCATTGCCGGCGCACCCTTGGACC
>JBBAUQ010000119.1:0-4664 GCA_040398125.1 Solirubrobacterales bacterium
GGGCCGAACGCCCCGGCCAGCCCGACCGACGCGATCGGCGACGACCTGGCCGAATACCTGCCAGCACCGCAATCGGTCAGGTTCCGCCTTGGTCAGGGGGCCAACCAGACCAGCGGCGGCCTGCTGACGGCGGCCGGCGGCCCGGCCAGTTCGGCGACGATCACCTTCGAGGTGGCCGTCGATAGCGGACTCACCTCGGGCACCGAGATCGTCAATGAGGCAACCGGGAGCTTCCTGTCGCAGACCCTGGGCACGGAGCAGTCGGTCAAGTCGAACGAGGTCGTCCTCGCGGTCGAGGCACCGGACCTGGTGATGTCCAAGGACCACCCGGACCCGCCGCCGGGCGGCCCGGTCACGTTCAACCTGGGGGTGGGCAATGCCGGCTCGGCGCCATCCAGCGGCACCGCCACGGTCACCGACTCCTTCCCGGCGGCCGCCTTCAGCGGCATCACGATCACTTCCGCTCCGGGCTGGAACTGCTCGGCGACGGTCGGCCTCAACCTTTCCTGTACCCGCTCCGATGCCCTCCCGGCCGGAGATGACTACCCGCCAATCGTCGTCGAGGCAGCTCTGGTCGGCTCACCGCCTGCCACCTTCTCCAACACGGCCGAGGTCACCGGGGGCGGAGATCCCAACCCGACCAACAACGTGGCTACTGACTACCTGCCGGCACCGCCGGCCACCGCCGACCTGGCGGTTTCCAAGGTAGTCGAGCAGGCCAGTGTGGCGGCCGGTTCACGGGTGACCTGGAAGATCACTGCCCGCAACAACGGTCCCTCGACCGCGACCGGGGTCGAGCTGACCGACTCCCTCCCGGCCGGAGCCAACACGGACGCCACCGCGACCACCGGGCAGGGAACCTGCTCGATCGCCCCGGGCCCGGAGGTCCAGTGCTCGATCGGCACCCTGGCGGCCGGCGAGTCGGTCGAGATAACGGTCTCGGCGACGGTGACCGCAACGAGCGGGCCGATCGTGAACACGGCCGAGATCGAGGGCGATGAGCCGGACACGAGGCCGAACAACAACACCGGCACGGCCACCTTCGACGGGGCCGGGACGGCCGACCTCTCGATAGTCAAGACGGCCGGCGCCGACCCGACGGCCGGCGAGCCGTTCACCTACACGATCACGATCACCAACGGGGGGCCGCAGGCCGCACCGGACCTGGTCGTCAATGACCAGATTCCGGCCCTGTTCACACCGACCTCGGTCACGGCCCCGGGCTTCAACTGCGGCAGCCTGCCCCCGGCCGGCGGAACGCTCGAGTGCCTCTACACCGGCAGCCTGACCCCGGCCGTCCCGGTCACGATCGTGCTTACCGGCAACCTCGCATCGGCCAGCGCCGGGGTGAACCTGATCAACACGGCCAACGTTTCTTCCTCGCTGGCCGATCCCGACCCCGAGGACAACTCCTCCTCGGTCGAGATCACACCCCTGCCATTCGCCGATATCTCGATGAGCAAGACGGCCAGCGCCAACGAGGTCAAGGTCGGTGAAGCCTTCAACTGGACGTTCGAGGTCCAGAACCTCGGCCCGCTCAATGCCGATCCGGTCGTACTCGAGGACGAGCTGCCGTCCGGGCTCTCGGTCATCTCCCTGCCGTCCGAGTGTGAGCTCCAGGGCAGGTCCTTGACCTGCGACCTCGGGGCCCTCGACCCGGGAGATTCCCGGACGTTCGCCCTGACCGTGAGGCCCGGGCCATCGCTGTCCGGTCAGACGGTGACCAACTCTGCCTCGGTCTCCTCGCCGAGGCCTGACCCGAACTCGGCCAACAACTCGGACGAATCATCGGTCGAGATAAGTACTGCCAAGACCGACCTGAAGCTCAAGCAGAAGGTCAACCGGAAGAAGGCCAGGTCGGGCGGGAAGTTCACCTTCAAGCTCAACGTGAAGAACGAGACCGACAGCTCGGCTTACGATTCCGTCGTCTGTCAGAAGCTGCCCCGTAACTTCAGGGTCGTCAAGGCTCCCGGGGCGAAGGTCGGCCCGGGGCGCAAGGTCTGCTGGCAGATCGACCGGCTCGACCCGGGGAAATCGAGGAACTACTCGGTGACCCTGAGGGGCTTCTCGAAGAAATCGGCTTCCTTCAGGGCGCCGGCCACCCTGACCGGTGAGAACATCACCGACCAGGACAAGGAGAAGACCGTCCGGATAGTGGTGCCGAAGAAGCGTCCCGTCCCGCCAAGACCGGTGACGGGCTAGTACCCAGGGCAGCTCGGTCTTCCCGGAGTGGGAATCCGGGGGCCGACCCCGAACAGGTCGACTCAGGCGGTACGGGCCTTGAGGTCCCGCAGGACGGTCTGGAGGATCCCGCCGTTCAGCAGGTAGCGGACCTCGTTCGGGGTATCGAGCCGCACGGTGGCCTCGAAGGTGACCGGCTCGGCACCCTCCCGCTCCGCGGTCACCGAAACGGTCTTGGCCTGGCCGCCCTCGAGGTCACCGACCGTGAAGACTTCCTCCCCGCTCAGCCCGAGTGACCGAGCGCTCTGGCCGGTCGGAAACTCCAGCGGCAGGACCCCCATCCCGATCAGGTTGGATCGGTGGATCCGTTCATAGCTCTCGGCGATGACTGCCCTCACCCCGAGCAGCCTCGTACCCTTGGCCGCCCAGTCACGTGAAGAGCCGGAGCCGTACTCCTGGCCGGCCAGGACGACCAGGGGAACGCCCTCATCCAGGTATTTCATGGCGGCCTCGAAGATCGAAGTCTCCTCACCGTCGGGGAAGTGACGGGTGTAGCCCCCGGTCCGCTCGGCCAGCTCGTTCTTCAGCCGGATGTTGGCGAAGGTGCCCCGGACCATGACCTCGTGGTTGCCACGCCGCGAGCCGTAGGAGTTGAAGTCGGCCGGCCCTATCCCCTGCTCGATCAGCCACTGCCCGGCCGGACTGTCCTTCTTGATCGCCCCGGCAGGCGAGATGTGGTCCGTGGTGATCGAATCCCCGAGCAGGGCCAGCACCCGAGCTCCCTCGATCGGCGCAACACCGGGCGGATCGGCCGGGATCTCCTCGAAGAACGAGGGACGCCTGACGTAGGTCGAGTCGGGCCAGGAGTAGATATCGCCCTCCGGCACCGTGACGGCCTGCCAGTTCTCGTCGCCCGAGAAGACCCCGCCGTAGTTCTCGGTGAACATCTCCTTCCGGATCGATTCCGCGACGATCCGATCGACCTCTTCAGAGTCGGGCCAGATCTCGGCCAGGGTCACCGGCTGGCCGTCGCTGTCGGTCCCCAGCGGATCGGACTGGATGTCGATGTCCATCCGGCCGGCCAGCGCATAGGCGACCACCAGGGGCGGGGAGGCCAGGTAGTTGGCCCGGACGTCCTGGCTGATCCTGCCCTCGAAGTTGCGGTTTCCCGAGAGCACCGAGCAGACGATGAGGTCGTTCTCCTCGATGGCCTTCGAGAGGGCCGGGTCGAGCGGGCCGGAGTTGCCGATGCAGGTTGTGCAGCCGTAGCCGACCAGGTTGAACTGGAGCCCGTCCAGGTACTCGGTCAGTCCGGCGCTGTCGAGGTAGTCGGTCACCACCGTCGAGCCAGGTGCCAGTGATGTCTTGACCCACGGTTTGCGCTCGAGACCCCGCTCCAGGGCGTTGCGAGCCAACAGTCCGGCGGCAACCATCACGTAGGGGTTCGAAGTGTTCGTGCAGGAAGTGATCGCGGCGATCACGACCCTGCCGTGATCGAGTTCGACCGTGGTCCCGTCCTCGAGGGTCACCTCGACTGCATCACTGCTCGATTCGGCGACGGCCAGGTCGGCAGCCACCGGCTGGCCGATTGGCTTATCCCGTGGGTTTTCGATGTCCTCAGCCACGGGATCCGAGGCCGGAAAGGACTCCTCGATCGCCTCGTCCAGCGGACCGAGATCATCTCCGTCTCGGCCGTTCATCTCGGCCAGGGTCTCGAGGAAGGACGCCCGGGCATTTACCAGCGAAACCCGGTCCTGTGGCCTCTTCGGGCCAGCGATCGAGGGCACGACGGAATCGAGCTCGAGCTCGATCGTGTCCGAGAAGGCCGGCTCGACTGACTCGGGGGTGTGGAACATCCCCTGCTCCCGGGTGTAGGAATCGACCAGCTCGAGCAACTCAGTGGGGCGCCCGGTGAGCTCCAGGTATTTGAGGGTCTCGGAGTCTGGTGGAAAGATGGCGCAGGTCGATCCGAACTCGGGAGACATGTTCCCGATAGTCGCCCGATCGACGAGGGGCAGGGACGCGATCCCCGGGCCGTAGAACTCGACGAACTTGGACACCACCCCGCGCTCCCGCAGCATCTCGGTCACGGTCAGCACCAGATCGGTTGCAGTTGCGGTGTCGGGCAGGCTTCCGACCAGCCTGAAACCGAGCACCTGGGGGAGCAGCATCGACACCGGCTGGCCGAGCATCGCTGCCTCGGCCTCGATACCGCCGACGCCCCAGCCCAGTACCGAGAGGCCGTTGACCATCGTGGTGTGGGAGTCGGTCCCGACGAGCGTGTCCGGGTAGGCCACCCGCTGACCGTCAACCTCGCCGGTGTAGACGACCCGGGCCAGGTATTCGAGGTTCACCTGGTGGCAGATTCCGGTAGCCGGGGGTACGACCCGGAAGTTGTCGAAGGCACCCTGGCCCCACTTGAGGAATTCGTAGCGCTCCCGGTTGCGCTCGAACTCGCGCTCGGCGTTCACCTGGAAGGCCAT
>JBBAUQ010000120.1:0-4600 GCA_040398125.1 Solirubrobacterales bacterium
GGATTCAGGGGCCGCTAGGCTAGAGCAGGTGCGAACGCTGCCCGATCGAGACACCTGCCTCGAGCTGCTCGGCCAAATGAGCCTTATCCGGCGGTTCGAAGAAGAGGCCAACCGGCAGTACAACCGTGCCCGGGCCGGCGGCTTCCTCCATCTGGCGATCGGCGAAGAGGCAACGATCGTCGGTACGACCTCGGTGATGCGGCCGGATGACAACCTGATCGGTACCTACCGGACCCACGGGCATGCGCTTTCCCGCGGAACGCCGGCCACGGCCGTGATGGCCGAGCTGTTCGGCAAGGTCGACGGGGCCAGCGGTGGCCGTGGTGGCTCGATGCACATCTCGGATGTCGGTCGGCGGTTCTTCGGTGGCCACGGAATCGTCGGGGGCAACCTGCCGCTGGCAGCCGGCCTGGCACTGGCCTCCCAGTACCAGGGGACCGACCAGGTGACCGTCTGCATGTTCGGTGATGGCGCGACCAACACCGGCAACTTCGGGGAGACGATGAACCTCGCTGCGCTCTGGGACCTCCCAGTGCTCTTCCTGGTCGAGAACAACCTCTACGGGATGGGAACCTCGCTCGAGCGGCACTCGGCCGTGACCGACCTCTCCCAGAAGGCACGGGGATACGGGATCGAGGGAGAGCGGGTCGACGGCATGGATCTGTTGGCAGTTCGCGACGGCGTCTCGACCCACCTCGAACAGGTTCGCCGGGAAAGCAGGCCGGCCCTGGTCGAGGCCTTCACCTACCGCTACCGCGGTCACTCGGCGGCCGACCCCGAGACCTACCGCGAGGAGGAGGAGGTCCTGCAGTGGCGGGAGAAGGACCCGATCAACCGCTTCGCCGAACTCTGCGTCGAGCAGGGAGTGCTCACCGAAGCCGAGGTCGAGGAGGTTGATGCCACGGCCCGCCAGACGGTGGATGAGGCCGTCCAGTTCGCCGAAGGGTCACCGGATCCACCGCTCGACAGCCTCTACGACAACCTCTATGTGGTCAGCGAGACGATGGGCTGGTACGCGGTCGACCAGCGCTCTCCCGAGCCCCACCGGGGCGAGCGATCCAGTGAAGCCCCGGAGGTCGCCCGGCGACTGGCCGAGGAGGGAGCGAGCCGGATCGAGGAGAGAGAGGACCATTCCCGGCCGGGAGTCAGGCGATGAGCCCGGTTATCCGGCTTAGGGAGGCGCTGCGCGACGGCCTTGCAGAGGAGATGCGGCGCGATGATCGCGTCTTCCTGATGGGCGAGGACATCGCCGTTTTCCAGGGCTCCTTCAAGGTGACCGAGGGACTGCTGGCCGAGTTCGGTGAGAAGCGGGTCCGTGACACCCCGATCTCCGAGAACACGATCGTCGGCACCGGGATCGGGGCGGCGATGGGAGGTCTTCGGCCGGTCGTCGAGCTGATGACGGTCAACTTCTCCCTGTTGGCGCTCGACCAGATCGTCAACCATGCCGCGACCATCCCCTACATGTTCAACGGCCAGATCAGGGTCCCGATGGTCATCCGGATGCCCGGCGGCGGCGGACACCAGCTGGGCCCGACCCACTCCCACAGCTTCGAGGCCCTCTTCCTCCAGATCCCCGGCCTGCTGGTGGCCTGCCCGTCCACCCCGGCCGACAGCAAGGCCCTGATCAAGGCCTCGATCCGGGATGACAACCCGGTGATCTTCCTCGAACACGAGAGCCTCTACGGCCTGAAGGGTGAAGTCCCCGACGGCGACCACGTGCTCCGCTTCGGCGAGGCCGCGGTGAGGCGGGAGGGCTCCGACGTGACCATCATCGGCATCCTCAAGATGGCCCACACGGCGATGAAGGCAGCCGACGAGCTGGCAGACCGCCACGGTATCCAGGCCGAGGTGATCGACCCACGGACCCTGAGGCCGCTCGACCTGGACACCATCCTCGAGTCGGTGAGAAAGACCAACCGGGCCGTCATCCTGGAAGAAGGCTGGCCCCACGGCGGGGTCGGGGCCAACCTCTCGACCCTGATTACCGAGCAGGCCTTCGACTACCTCGACGCACCGGTCCAGAGGGTGACCGGGGCCGATGTGCCGATGCCCTACTCGAAGAGACTGGAACAGGCCGCGATGCCCCACACCGCAAGCGCGGTCGAGGCCGCCCTGGCAACCCTGGAAGGTGCCCGATGAACGAAATCGTCATGCCGCGCCTGACCGACTCGATGGAGGAAGGGGTCATCCTCGGGTGGCTTCGACAGAGCGGTGACCGGATCGAGGTCGGTGACGACCTGGTCGAGATAGAGACCGACAAGGCGAGCATGGTCTACGAGTCTGACCTGGCCGGGGTGCTCGAGATCCTCGTCCCGGAGGGCGAGACCCGGGCCGTCGGGGACCCGATAGCCACGGTCGAAGCCGATGGTGGACCGAGCTCACCGGAGGCTCCGGCCAAGCCGGCGGCAGGGAAGCCCCCGGAGCCAGAGGCGGCACCCCCGCCCCCACCGCCCTCCGCGCCACCGATTCCAGCGGCGCCGGAGGGGGAGCGTCTCCGAATCTCCCCACTCGCCGCCCGTATCGCCCGTGAGAAGGGGATCGACCTGGGCGGCATCGAAGGTTCCGGTCCCCACGGCCGTATCGTCAAGGCCGACCTCGACCGGGCTGCCGCCACGGCTCCCCCGGAACCTGTCCCCGAGGCGGTGAAATCGCCGCCGGCGCCGTCCTCCGAGGCGAGCAAGGGCGAGGTCACGAAGGTCGAACTCGACCGGACCCAGCAGACGATCGCCCGGCGGATGGCCGAGTCCAAGGCGACCGCACCCCACTTCTACCTGCGGGCAGAGGTCGACATGACCCGGGCAGTCGAGGTCCGCGAGGCCTTCAAGGCCCTGCCCGACGAGGACCAGGTGGTGCCGTCACTGAACGACATGATCGTCAAGGCCGTCGCGCTCGCCCTGCGACATCACCCCCGGGCCAACGGGACCTACCGGGACGGCCACCTCGAACTCCACTCCAGGATCAACCTCGGAATTGCCGTGGCGGCCGGCCACTCCCTGATCGTCCCGGTACTGCCCGACGCCGACCAGCTCGACCTCAGGGAGATCGCCCTGGCCAGCCGCCACCTGGCCGAGCGAGTCAGGACCGGGGAGATAACCCCGCCCGAGCTGGCCGGGGCGACCTTCACCATCTCCAACCTCGGGATGTACGGGGTCCGTGACTTCGACGCCGTGATCAACCCCGGCCATGCGGCGATCCTCGCGGTCGGGGAGGTCTCGGAACGCCCGTTCGTTCGCGACGGCCAGATCGTCACGGCGAAGTTGATGAACCTGAGCCTCGCCTGTGACCACCGGATCCTCTACGGGGCCGACGCGGCCGAGTTCCTGGCCGAGATCAAGGCGAACCTCGAGGAACCGGGCCTCCTGGCATGAGAAGGCTGACGCTCGGCCCAGGGAGTGATGCCGGCAGTCAGGAGGCAGCCGTCTGGGCAAGCGCCGCCACCGCCTGTTCGGCAGCGGTCATCGGCAGTGCGGCGACGGCCTTCTCGGCAGCGATCGCAGGCAGTGCAGCCACAGCCTTCTCTGCCGGTGTCGTCGGCAGTGCGGCGACCGCATTCTCGGCCGGTATCGCCGGCAGTGCCGCCACTGCCTTCTCTGCCGGCTGTGCGGGATGCTCGGCCTGCGTTGGCTGCATCGGTTGCGTGGACTGCGTCGGGTGCATCGGCTGTGTCGGCTGTGTCGGCCTTAAGGGGGCGGTCGGGGCGATCGGTGTGGTGGCCGGGCAGGAGGATCCCGGTGCCGACCGCTGACTACGGCTTCGACTACGTCTGGCTGGGGACCCGCCCCTACGCCGAGATGCTCACTGAACAGGAGCGTCTGGTCGCGCTCCGCTCGAGCGGGGAGATCGGTGACACGCTGCTGCTGCTCGAGCACCCACCGACCTACACCCGGGGCAGACGGACCGCAGACGGCGAGCTCGGCAACCCCGAGGCGCACCGAAATCGCGGGATCGAGGTCCTCGACACCCCGCGCGGCGGTGGGGTGACCTACCACGGCCCGGGACAGCTGGTCGCCTACCCCGTGTTCGACCTCGGCCAGCTCGGCAGACAGCCCCGGGGAGCGAGCCGGTTCGACGTGAAGGCCTTCGTCGACTCACTGGAGAAGGCAATGGTCGCGACCCTCGCCGACTCTGGCGTGAGTGCCCGGTCCCTGCCCGGCCTGACCGGCATCTGGGCCGGCGAAGGCGACCGGGCCGAGGCCCCGGAAGAGTCAATCGCGACCGGCCGGCTGAAGAAGATCGGCTCCCTCGGTCTGCGGATCAGCCGGGGCATCTCCAGCCACGGGATATCGATCAACGTGGATCTCGACCTCGAGCCGTTCGGGCAGGTCACGGCCTGCGGCATCGAGGACTGCGAGGCGACCTCGATCCTCGCCGAGACCGGGACGGCCCCGGCGGTCAGCGAGGTCGGTGTCCGGCTCGCGCTGGAGCTCGCCCAGGCGCTCGACCTGGAAGCCCGGGCACTGCCACCTGACCTCGCCTCGACGGCGTAGGCTGGGGATGATGCAGGAGCCGCAAAACGGAGTCGACCGGATCCACGTGACCCGCTCCCGGGCCAACCCGGGCGGTGCCACCGTGACCGATGAAGGGGCAATCCCCTTCC